>NZ_FQUR01000020.1 GCF_900129115.1 Thermoanaerobacter uzonensis DSM 18761
TTGATTTTATTTAAAAGCTTTAATAAGCCTCTCCTGTTTTCATTTACTCCACTTGCTATTTCAGATATGACTTCATACTGCCATCCCTGGAAATTAGCGTATTCTTCAAGCCTTCTAATTTGATTCTTAAGATATTCTTCTTGTTTCTTTGTGGACACTCTTGCATACAAAACTACTTTAGGTTTTAGTTCTTCTTCCAGCATGCCTAATAATTTCTCTATATCTTCTTTTTTGTACCTTCTTCTTCCTTTTGGTGTTCTAACTGGGGTTATTAATCCTTCCTTTTCCCAGTTTATTAACGTAATTCTGCTTATATCATATAGCTATTTAACCTTTTTTATAGTTAATAACATTCATCATCATCTAATTAAAATTATATCATTTTTTACTACCAATTTTAACTGTTTTAGCCTCCCATATTAATTTCTGATACATAAAGTAAACCACAGTATGTTTATTTATATTTATATTTAAAAAATATTAATTTTTTCGATCTCTATACATTTGTCGCCATTAAACTTAAACTTTACAATCCACGGCATAACATGTTTGATTTCATTAAATTCATTATATCCAAATGATTTATCATAAAAATTGATAATAGTACTCAATATAGTACCATGAGTCCCTATTGCAATATTTTGGTTTTTATAATTCTCTAAAACTTTTTTCAGTGCTGCAATGCCTCGTTGCTGTACCTCTGATAAACTTTCACCATCTGATAATTTAAAATTAAAATCTTGCCATTGCTGTCTCGCAAAAGAATCAAAATCATCAATCCATTCACTATCAACCTTGCGTTCTCTAAAATCCAGAACAGTAATTACTGGTAGGTTAACTTTATTAGCAAAATCTACCAAAGTATCAACTGCTCGTTTATATGGACTTGATAAAATAATTTTAATATCTTTATCCATCAAATAAGCTGTGACAAGTTGTCTATCGATTAAGCCTTTATTTGTAAGAGGTCTTAACTCATCATTGTGCTCTGTATAGTCTGATTCTGCATGACGAATAAAATAAATTGTTGTCAATTAACCCACCTCCACCATATTATTTCAACATTATTCCTTAATATAATCACCATCACTTTGAAATATGGTTTCGTGATTAATTCCTCTTAGCATCATGTGGTAAATTCCCGTTTTGCTCTATTTTAGTGCTTTCCTTGGCATTTACTACTTCCTATCGTAAATCATATATATATTATATCATATTGTTAAACAAGTCCTTGTTACAATATTTTTTCATTTTCTTATTTTTCAGACAGGTCCCTCTTCCCTTCTCCTTAAGTATAAGTCTTAGTTACTGTAAATTTTCCCTTTTGTGCTATAATACTATTAGCAATTAAAAAGTGAAATTTTTGAAGAATGCAATATATGAATTTAAAAAAGGAACTAACGTAAAATAATGGATGTATAAACTCCGCCAATTCCTCAACAAACAGGAGGTGTTATATGGCAACTAAAAAAGAAATAAAAGAAATACTTAATTTAGCACTACCTGCAGTTGGAGAAATGCTACTATACATGGTAGTGTGGGTAGTAGATACGATGATGGTGGGACAATTTGGCGGTAAAGACAGTGTCAGCGCTGTAGGCCTTGCATCAGAAATTATATATACCTTCTCTAACATTTTTATTGCAATGGGAATCTCCATAGGAGTAACTTCTTATGTCGCCCGCAGTATAGGAGCGAAAGATTTTGAAGCTGCCGAAAAATACGCATCTCAAGGAATTTTTTTAGGATTTATTTTTGCTATTTTCATTTCTTTAATACTTTTTACCTTTGCAGAAAATTTTTTAATAATAGCTGGCGCTACTGGTAATGTGCTTGTCTTAGGAAGGATATTTATAAAAATTGCATCAATAGGTATTTTCTTTAATATGCTTATGAATGTATTAAACGCAATTTTAAGAGCTCAAGGAAATACAAAAACGCCTATGATAGGAGCAAGTATAGTCATATTTATTAATATTTTACTGGACTGGATTTTGATATTTGGAAGATTTGGTTTTCCTCCTTTAGGTGCAAAAGGGTCTGCAATTGCTACTACTATAGCACAAATTACTGGCTTTATATTTATAATGTTATATTACTTCAACCAAAAAATATTAAATATCGAGCTTCGTGATATAGTGAACTTTGACAGGCAAATAATTGTAGATATACTGAAACTTGCCTTCCCTGCTTCTCTTCAAGAAGCTGCCTTTGACATAAGTCGACTTATTTCAATATTCATGATAATGCACCTTGGGACAGTAGCTTTTGCAGCAAATCAAATTGCAACTACGATTGAATCTATATCCTTTATGCCAGGATGGGGTTTTGCAGTCGCTGCAACCACAATGGCAGGTCAAATGGTAGGAGCTAAAAAATATGACAGTGCAAAAAGGTATACAAATATTTCGGCATTATTTGCTGTAGCAATTATGGGTACAATGTCTATACTATTTCTGACAATACCCCATCTCTTTATAAGAGCTTTTATAAAAGATGCTGACGTAATAGCTGTCGGCATCCTTTGCCTTATGGTAGCCTCCATTGAACAGCCTTTTATGGCAGTTGGTATGGTTTATGGAGGAGGCCTTAAAGGAAGTGGAAATACAAAGACTCCATTTATTATCTCCACAATATCCAGCTGGTTTATAAGACTTCCTCTTATGTACGTAGTCATTTACATCTTAAAATTAGGAGTTGTATATGTATGGTTTGTAACAGCTATCCAATGGGCTTTTGAAGGAACTACAATGTATTTATACTTTAGAAAAGAAATAAATAAATTAAAAAGTGCAGTAAAAGATTTTTAATACGCTTTACTGCACCTTTTTATCACCATTTAAGCATTATAAAATTAACTGGGAGGTAAGAAAATGATTGACGATGGCTTAATCCATGAAATCAAAAATAAATTCCCTTTTATTAAAAACCTAAAGGATAAAAATAAGTTAGACAATTTTATGAGAATCATCAAAATTATCAAGTTGAAAAATGGAGAAAAACTTTTAGAAGAAGGAGATTACTGTACTGACATAGTTTTTGTTATAAATGGAGTAGTAAGAGTGTATAAACTTTCTCCTGAAGGAAAGGAAATAACTCTAATGTGACTTTGTCACTGAATTAAATTGTATAGTCTTGTATAATAGATATCAAGATAGGAAAAATAAATAGAGGAGGTTATAAAAATGAAAAATATTGGAAAAATTGATAAAATAATCAGATATATAATAGGAATAGCTTTGTTGAGTCTGTTGTTTTTAGTTCATAGTAACCTAAGATTTTTTGGATTAATAGGACTTGTACCAATATTAACAGCTGCTTTTGGTTTCTGCCCATTATATGCTTTATTTGGCATTAATACATGTTCAACAAAAAAATAAAAATTCAGACTGTAGACAAACTTTCGTAAAGGAGATATTTTGCAATCGGTGCGACTTGTTACAAAGCGGCAACAAAACTTAGCAAGACCAAGGGTGGAGGCAGGGCCGAAGCCACGGATGGCGGAGGCGGGCACCTTAAGGCATGGATAAATTGTGTGATAATTTTTATCAAATTAATGTGAGGGGTTAATACCCCCATTAATTTGATATGTCTTTAAAAAGTTGAAGGCAACACCAACGCCACACTTTCCACATGGTGCGTATAAGGAAACATATCAACAGGCTGAACTTCCATCGTTTTGTATCCATTGTCCTCAAGGTATCTTAAATCCCGTGCTAATGTGGAAGGATTGCAAGAAACGTATACAATTTTTTTCGGATTCATTTTTATAACTGCTTCTAAAACAGATGTATCACAGCCCTTTCTTGGAGGATCCATTATAACTACATCTGCTTTGACTCCTTTATCGGCCAACTCAGGCATTACTTTTTCCGCATCTCCTGAAATAAATTCCACATTTTTAATGCCATTTATGTAAGCATTTCTCTTTGCATCTTCTACTGCCTGGTGAACAGCCTCAATGCCATAGACAAAGGCTGCCTTTTCTGCTGCAAACAAAGATATAGTCCCTATACCACAATATATATCTATTACAGTCTCTTCACCTTTTAAATCAGCATATTCAAGGGCTTTTCCGTATAAAATTTCTGTTTGAACAGGATTTACCTGAAAAAATGACAAAGGAGATATTTCAAATTTTGTGTCTTTTATATAGTCAATAATATTATCGCTTCCGTAAATAGTTATACTTTCCTCTCCCATAATCACATTAGTTTTTTTGGTATTAATATTTATTACTATACTTTTAAGACCCCTTATTTCTTCTTTTAAAGCATCAATCAGTTGTTTTTTATATGGTATGTCCTTTCCATTAATCACAATAACAGCCATAACTTCCCCAGTTTTAAAAGCAACTCTTGTGACAATATGTCTTATCAGGCCTTTTCCCGTTTTTTCCTCATATACAGATATGTTATATTTCCTAATCCAATTCCTCACGACCCTAGCAATCTCATCACTAATCTCATGCTGTATCATACAACTTTCCACAGGCACAATGTCATGAGAACGAGGAGCGTAAAAACCTGTAACAGCTTCCCCTTCAACCATTCCAACTGGAAATTGTGCTTTATTTCTATACCGCTGAGGCTTTTCCATCCCTATGGTATCTTGGACTTTTGTATACACTTTGCCTATTCTCTCTAAATTGTCTTTGACTTTTTGTGTTTTATATTTTAACTGCCCTTCGTAGCTTAAATGCTGTAAAGAACAGCCACCGCACTTATCTGCATAAGGACATAAAGGTTCTACTCTATCACGGGACTTTTCTAATATTTCTACTACATGACCTATAACGTAATTTTTGGAAATTTTATCTATTTGTGCAACGACCCTCTCTCCTGTCAATGCTCCTTCTACAAAGACAGCCACTCCTTCAATTTTTCCAACTCCTTGGCCTTCATGGGCCATATTGTCAATATATACCTCGTATTTTTCCCCTACTTTTATGTCGTGCAATTCAAAAACGCCTCCTTCACAATTATTATACCTTTTATATAGCAAAAAATATAGGGGATAACACACCCCCACAGACTGTAAGCAAACTTTCGTAAAGGAGATATTTTGTATAAGGAGTGACTTGTGACAAAGCGGCAACAAAACTTAGCAAGACCGAAGGTGGAGGCAGGGCCGAAGCCATGGATGGCGAAGGCGGGCACCTGAGACAGGACGTCGATTGTGCCCGGTACCCTGCCGGAACCTGAAGGTCGAGTTTTAGTTTTGTAGCTTTGGAACATCGGAGCGACGATACAAAATATCTCCTTTTGAATATTTTTTTACTTTGTCAACAAACTGAGGGGATAACACATCCCCATTATTTCTTTCCTAACACATATCTATCATAAACTGATTGAGGCATATCTACAACTTTATGCTCTATATTTGAAACGAACAATACTACATACTCTGCATGTGCCCAGTTAAGAGGCGATGCAGAATCTGTAGGAAGTCCTGTATCTTCCCAAACTTGCTCAGACAACACATAACCTTGATTTGCAAAATTCTCCATTGCCTTAAGGTATTCATCAGCACTTTTACCTGCCGCTATTTCATACATACCTCTTTCACCAGTAAGAAGAGGCCATAATCTTCCTTTACCTGTGCCATGATATAGTTCTGTTTTAGAGGGCTCTCCATAGCCATCATGATTATACCTATACCAACAAGGACCTTTTGGAGTATTAACTTTTATGAGGTTGTCTACTACATAAATAGTGCTTAATATCTTAGGGTCATTGGCAGGTTTTACTCCCAACCGCACCAATTCAAGAAAACTTGGGTCTATAATTTCCTTTTGGTCATAGACTCCACCACCGTTAGCGATGCTTATTAAAAAGTCTGCATTTGGATCCGGTAGTCCTGCTATTCTTATGTAATACTGTCCATTTCCATACGGTCCTTTTGTTGTATAAGTCAGCTCATCAATTAACTTTTGCCATTTATCAGCCTTATCCAAATATTTTTGTGCACTTTCCATATCTTTATTTTGTTTTGCTATGTCCGCAGCACATACAAGTCCCGCAACTTCAGCTGCCATTGTCGCAGGTGAATATCCCCCTGCTTCTTCCCATCTTTCTTGCCCTGTTTTGGGGCCAATTTTTGTAATAAAGTCCGCAAGAGGTTTTACCAATTTTTCATACAAATCATACCGCTTTAGCTGATATGCCAGTATTATAGGGTCTGCTTGCTCATCCATTTGGATACCATTCCAATAAGGCTCCCCATTTATCCAGGTATTTTGTGGAATAAACCCATTTTTCTCTACTACCATAGTTAAAAAGTCTAAGGCTCTATTAGCAGAATCTTTGTCTCCAGCTGCAATAAAGGCATTAGCGATGTGATACAAGTCTCTTGCCCAAACTAAGTGATATCCCCCTTTATTTTCATCTCCTTGACCTTCACCCCATGGAATTGAAAGAGAAGCAATATAGGCACCTTTATTAGTCTTATCTTCACTGGCTTTTAAAATCATCATACTCGTGTAGTATAACTCATTAGCTTTCCCTTTAAAATCCTTAAGTCCATCACAGTATTTATTCCACTCAGCAATGTATATGCCAATCATTTTATCATAATTGTCCTTTAATGTACTCAAAGCAGTTTTTGCTGCCTCCTCTTCACTTTCTCCAAAAGAAAGCACTGTTTTAAACTCTGTCTTATCGCTTAAATCTATCTCTATTCCTTCAATAATATTCCCTCTTGCCTTATCAAAATGTTGTGTCATAGTTTTGTTTTTTTCTAAATCTGATATAGGGTCATTCACCTGATTATATCCTATAGAATACCCTTTCCATTTTACATCAGTTGTCAAAGCTGAATATATTTTTTCTCTAGCAGCTATAAAAACCTGTTTGTCATTTGCTTTTATAGCATAACCCTCATTGTATTTACCTTCATTAGCAATATGAGGGTCATACATAAGATAAAGTTTATAATCTTCAGTCTCTCCTTTTAGTACTTCAAATTTTGTTTTCATAATGAGGGAATTCCTTTTAGGATCAGTAAATATCTCTTTTGTAATCCTATATCTTCCCTGTTTATCGGTATTTATTAGCTTAAATGCTAAAGACCTATTGTTGAGTTTCTCCACTTTGCTCACTGTATCCTTTGTCTCATCAGAGACAAAACTTTTTCCGCCAGTTACTAAAAATTTCAAAAATTTGCTATTAGCCATATCAATCGTGGGATAGTAAACTTCTGATATTGCACCATGAGTCAAAGTAAACCATACCTTTGAAACATCATTATTTGCAGTTCCAATGCCTTGTTTTTGAGCAGATGCCCAAGTATCCTTTTTGCCAGGTGCCTGTGATGCTTCATTAGCAGTTAAGTGCTGAATTTTTACATAAGAAACATCAGAAGAACACCCTGAAAAAATAGTTATTGAAAAAATTATTAAAAATAATATCGCTAAAATTTTTCTATTCATCTAATAACACCTCCGTCTTATACCTCTATTTTATCTCAAATCATAATTTTGTGCAAACGTTTGTTATGAATAAAAAAGAAAAAATACACTTAGAAAGTGTATTGCAGACTGTAGACAAGCTTTCGTAAAGGAGATATTTTGTATAAGGAGTGACTTGTGACAAAGCGGCAACAAAACTTAACAAGACCGAGGGTGGAGGCAGGGCCGTAGCCACGGATGGCGGAGGCGGGCACCTTAAGGCATGGATGCCGATTGTGCCCGGTACCCTGCCGGAACCTGAAGGTCGAGTTTTAGTTTTGTCGCTTTGGAACATCGGAGCGACGATACAAAATATCTCCTTTTGAATATTTTTTTACTTTGTCAACAAACTGAAATACACTTAGAAAGTGTATTGAGAAAAAATCGGTTACCCTATTATTTATTATAGCTCATTTTCATAGTATTTTATACCATTTTTTATAAATTTTAATCACAGCATTTTGCGAGCATTTCATAAACCTCTGACATGACTTTTTTTAAATTGATAGGCTTTTTTTCAAGATTTGTAAAGGGATGCTCTGTATAACCTTGTGCTAAAAGTTTGTTATCCTCTTTTCGTATTATATCATATAAAAATTTAAGACGAGTTCCTTTTACAAATTCTAATCGTGTTCTTATTATTATGAGGTCATCGTATAAAGCAGAAGAAAAATATTTACACTGAGCGTCAATTACAGGTAGCATTACATTTTTTTCTTCTAAGCTTCTGTAGGACATTCCCAAAGAGCGAAAAAACTCCGTTCTCCCAATTTCAAACCAATTAAAATAATTAGAATAGTAAACTATACCCATTTTGTCTGTTTCTCCATATCGGACCCTTATCTCTGCATCCCATACATGCATGACTTAATCACCCCTTAAAAAGAAAGGAAAGACAAGAGGGAATCTTGTCTTATTTAATATTTACAATTCCTTTATACACAAATCCTCTAACTGTGTCAACCGTTACAGTCATGCCATCTTTGAGTTTAGAAGTTGCTCCTTCACACCCAACAATTACAGGGATTCCTAAGTTTAATCCCACAATAGCAGCGTGAGAAGTAAGCCCTCCTTCTTCTGTGATTATAGCAGAAGCTTTCTCTATAAGAGGCATAAAATCTCTTTCTGTCTTTGCAGTTACTATTATATCGCCTTCTCTAAATTTATCTTTATCTTTGCTGATATCATTAATGACACATACAACACCTGTAGTAGCTTTAGAACCTATACCTATTCCTCTTAATAAAACATCCCCTACTATATGTACCTTCAACATGTTGGTGGTGCCTGTCATAGCTACAGGGATTCCTGCAGAAATTACTACGATATCGCCATTTCTTATAAGTCCCGCATTTAAAGCACTTTGTATTGCAACATCTATCATTTCATCTGTAGTAGAAACCTCTTCTGTAACTAAAGGATATGCTCCCCAGACTATAGAGAGTTTCCTTGCAACACTTTCGCTTGGAGTAGTAGCAATAATCGGAGCTTGAGGCCTGTACCTTGATACCATTCTCGCCGTATAACCAGATTTAGTACAAGTTATTATAGCAGCTGCTCCTATATCTCTTGCAGTAGTACAAGTTGCATGGCTTATAGCATTTGTAATAGAAACATTTGTATCAATATTTCTATCAATGATATCTCTATATCCTACATAAGCCTCTGTCTTTTCTGCAATCTTTGCCATTGTTTCAAAAGCTTCTACAGGATATTTACCCTGAGCTGTCTCCCCTGATAGCATTATAGCATCTGTACCATCTAGAATAGCATTTGCTACATCTGTAACTTCAGCCCTTGTAGGTCTTGGATTTCTCATCATGGAGTCTAACATTTGAGTTGCAGTGATTACAGGTTTTCCTGCTTTATTGCATTTTTGTATAATCATCTTCTGAACGATTGGTATTTCTTCAAGAGGAATTTCAACACCTAAATCTCCTCTTGCTACCATTATTCCATCTGAAACCTTTATAATTTCGTCTATATTTTCTACTCCTTCGCGATTTTCTATTTTGGCAATAATTAAAATATGCTCTGCCTTATTTTCTTCCAAAAGTTTTCTTATTGCCAAAACATCAGCTGCCTTTCTAACAAAAGAAGCAGCAATCATATCAATGCCCTTTTGAATTCCAAATTCTATATCATCTACATCTTTTTGAGTCAAAGCAGGAAGATTAAGTTTTACTCCTGGAACATTTACTCCTTTATGGTCTTTTACAGGACCAGAATTTTCTACAATGCAAACTATATCTTCTCCTTTAACATCAGTAACCTTTAGAGAAATTAACCCATCATCAATTAGTATGCGGCTACCTCTTTCCACATCTTGAGGCAAGCCCTTATAGGATACACTACATATAGTTTCGTCTCCTAATACATCTCTTGTCGTAATGACAAAAGTTTGTCCTTCTTTTAATTCCACTCCGCCATTTTTAAACTTTCCTGTCCTTATTTCTGGACCTTTAGTATCTAACAAAATAGCAACAGGTAATCCTAATTCTTCTCTTATCTTTTTAATATTGTCAATTCTTGCCCCATGCTCTTCAAAATCTCCATGAGAAAAATTCAATCGAGCAACGTTCATACCCTTCTCAATTAATTTTTTTAGTATATTATAGTCTTCGCTGGCAGGTCCTATTGTACACACTATTTTTGTTCTGCGCATACCTTCACTCCCTAAAATTTATTTATATAGACAATATCTTGCTGAGCTCATAAAGTTTTCTGTTAAACTCCTTTTTCATGGAAAGGGCTTCATCTATATCATCGTCTACAATTTGATTGTTTCGTATACTTATTATTCTCTTAGTTTTATTTTCTAAAAGCAATTCCACTGCTCTTGCTCCCATTTGGCTTGCCAATACCCTATCCATCACTGTAGGGGCTCCACCTCTTTGAATGTGCCCCAAAATAGTATACCTTAAGTCTAATTTTGGTAGCCTTTCTTTAATCATTTTCGCTAGTTCTGGAGCGCTCATAACTCCCTCTGCAAGGACAATTATATGGTGAAGCTTCCCTCTCTTTATCCCGTAAGTTATCTTATCACAAAGTTCATCGATGCTCCATTCCACTTCAGGAAGTATAATCATCTCTGCTCCACCAGCTAGGCCAGCATACAAAGCAATATAACCCGCATTTCTTCCCATCACTTCTATTATATTTGCTCTTTCATGGGAAGTAGCAGTATCCCTTATTTTATTTATTGCATCAATGACAGTATTGCAAGCGGTGTCAAACCCTATTGTATAATCTGTACAAGGTATGTCATTATCAATTGTACCTGGAATCCCAATTGTATTTACATTCCATTCTTCACTTAAAAGCTGTGCTCCTCTAAAAGATCCATCTCCTCCAATTACAACGAGACCCTCTATCCCATGTTTTTGAAGGGTTTCGTAGGCTTTTTTGCGCACCTCTTTTTTCTTAAATTCTTCACATCTAGCAGTTCTCAAAATAGTACCACCTTTTTGCAATATATCTCCTACTGAAGAAAGATTTAAATCAATAACTTCATCCTCTACTAGCCCTGCATATCCCCTCATAATGCCTTTTACTTTAAGCCCATAATAAATTCCTGCCCTTACCACAGCCCTTATAGCTGCGTTCATCCCTGGTGCATCTCCACCACTTGTAAGTATACCAATCGTCTTCATAGTTTACCTCCTCATTTTATCCCACATGGACTTTAGTTGTCCCATTTTCGTTAAAGTAGCCCTTTCGGGCAAAAAATTATAAGCCATATTCAATAATAATACTTTGTGCATCTTGAGCTTCTGCCTTTGGAACTAACACTTCACAATAAGAACCTTTTTTATCTATTTTTTTATTAAGTGGACGCAATTTTACCAAAAAACCTTCTTTTGTTAAAACGTCTTTGACTTTTTCTGCTGTCTCCATATTTTGTGCCATGTATATTACCGTCCACATAAAACGGCCTCCTTAGTATTTCTAAATTATATTTTAATCTATTTTTTTGCAGTTATCAACTCAAAAATTTGCAAATGCCTATTTCAAATTACTTTGACATTTTCCTCTCCTAAAACAGCATACAATTGTTTAATTAATTCCTTACTTCCATCTACCCACAAGTCTCTATTAGCAACCAATAATTTTTTACTATTAAGCTTTAGAACTACCGGCATATTACCAGGATTTTTGCGTAATATTTGTTTAACAATCTCAATCTTTGTAGAATCCTGCAAATTAAGATAAAGTTTTTTCACTATCGCTTGAGACAACGGCTTAATTTCATCGCATAAAATTTTAGGCTCTTCTTCTTCCTTTAAACTAACCTTTCCCCTAATCACAACCGGGCTGTCTTCTTTTATTATACTGGAATACTTTTCATATACAGTTGGAAATACTATTACTTCTACAGTTCCATACAAGTCCTCAATTGTGACAAAAGCCATCATATTATTACTTTTTGTAAATTTAATTTTTTTTGTAGCTATGACTCCCGCTATCACCACTTCTTGGTTATCTTGCAATTTAGGTTGAAACATTTCCTCTTCGCTAACTTTAAAATCCAAAGTAGTGGCATTAGTAATTTTAGGAATATCATCCACATATTCTTCTAAAGGATGCCCACTTATATAAAGACCTAAAGTTTCTTTTTCCATAGACAACAATCTGCTTTTTGAAAATTCTTCTAAATCAGGAAATTCAAATTCCACACCATGACTTTGTTCTACTTCGCCAAATAAAGAAATCTGCCCATTTAAATTATTATTTCTATTTCTCTTTATATTTTCCATTAATTTGTCATATACAGACAAAAGTTGAGAACGCCGTACACCAAAAGAACTAAAAGCTCCTGCTTTAATTAAGCTTTCCACTGCTTTTTTATTTAATTGACTGTCCTGCATCCTCTCAAAAAAGTCAATTACAGATTTAAATTTCCCATTTCTTTCTCTTTCGCTTACAATTTCCATTGTCATATTTAAGCCAACATTTTTTACTGCGCTAAGACCAAACCTTATTTTATCTTCTACCACTGTAAAATAGGAATCACTCTCGTTTATATCAGGTGGTAACACTTTTATTCCCATTTTTTTGCATACTTGAACATAAAAAGCAATTTTATCTAAGTTATCCACAAAACTGTTTAAAAGTGCAGCCATAAATTCTCCAGGATAATACCTTTTCAAATATGCAGTCTGATAAGCTATAACAGCATAAGCCGCGGCATGAGACTTATTAAAAGCATAGTTTGCAAAATCTAACATCTCGTCAAAAAGCTTATTAGCAGTTGCCTCATCTAATCCATTTCTTAAAGCCCCTGGAACTATTACATTTCCCTCTTCATCAACTATCCCATAAATAAAATTCTTTCTTTCTTGTTCCATTACATCCATTTTCTTTTTAGCCATAGCTCGTCTTACCAAGTCAGACCTGCCCAAAGAGTAACCAGCGACATCTCTCACAATTTGCATAACTTGTTCTTGATATACCATGCAACCATAAGTTACGTCTAAAATTGGCTTTAAAAGAGGATGATCATAGACTATACTCTCTGGATGATTTCTATTTGCAAGATATCTTGGAATTTGGTCCATAGGTCCGGGGCGATAGAGAGAAATTCCTGCTATTATGTCCTCAAGGTTTTTAGGCTTTAATTCTGTCATAAACTGTTTCATTCCTGGAGACTCTAATTGAAAAACTCCTTCTGTTTCCCCTTTTGATATAAGTTCATAAACTTTAGAGTCATCGTACTCCATAGAATCAAAGTCTATAGTCACACCCTTGTTCTTTTTTACCATTTCAATTGTATCCCTTATAACTGTCAAAGTTCTCAGTCCCAAAAAGTCCATCTTCAAAAGTCCTAACTCCTCAAGGGTGGTCATTGGAAATTGAGTCACTATGGAATCTTCGTTTTTTTGCAATGGCACGTAATTGACAAGAGGTTCTTTTGATATTACCACTCCTGCAGCATGAGTAGAGGCATGTCTAGGAAGACCTTCTAAAGACCTGGAAATATCAATAAGCTGTTTTACTTTTTCTTCATTTTCGTATCGCGCTTTAAGTTCAGGGTTTAAAGATAAAGCTTTATCAATAGTCATTCCCAATTCAAAAGGAATCATTTTTGCAATTACATCTACCTCTGCATAGGGATAATTTAAAGCCCTTCCTACATCCCTTATAACCGCTCTCGCCGCCATTGTACCAAAAGTTATAATTTGAGCTACATTGTCCTTACCATATTTTTCTACAACGTAATCAATTACTTCTTGTCTTCTCTCATAGCAAAAATCTGAATCAATATCAGGCATGCTGACCCTCTCAGGGTTTAAAAATCTCTCAAAAAGAAGGTTGTATTTTATAGGGTCTATGTTGGTTATTCCCAACGTATAAGCCACTAAACTTCCTGCCGCAGAACCTCTTCCTGGTCCCGTCATAATCCCATTGTCTTTTGCAAACTTTATAAAGTCCCAGACTATGAGGAAATAATCTACATATCCCATTTGCTTTATTACAGAAAGTTCGTAATCTAATCTTTCAATCACTTCTTTGCTTGGATTTTTATACCTTTTGTACAATCCTTCATAACATAACTTTCTCAAATATTCATAGGAATCAACGCCTTCTGGCAAATCGTATTTGGGCAATTTCGTTTTATTAAACTCAAATTCTACATTACACATGTCTGCAATCTTCTCAGTATTTTCAATGGCCTCTTTACAACAAGAAAAAAGATTCTCCATCTCTTGTGGAGATTTTAAATAAAATTCATCAGTTGGAAAAGACATACGATCTTCATCATCAATTGTCTTCCCTGTTTGAATGCACAAAAGCACTTCATGAGCTTTTGCATCTTTTTTTTCAAGATAGTGTACATCATTAGTGGCAACTAAAGGTATTCCCGTCTCTTTGGATAGTTTTATAAGCTCTTTATTTACCTTTTGCTGTTCTAAAATTCCATGGTCCTGCAGTTCTAAATAAAAATTCCCTCGTCCAAAAACAGAGTCGTAAAAAAGTGCTGCCTCTTTCGCTTTTTCATACTCACCTCTTAAAATATAAGAGGGAACTTCTCCTGCAAGACAAGCAGTCAAAGCAATTAGCCCCTCACTATGCTCTTTTAAAAACTCTCTGTCAACTCGTGGTTTATAATAAAAACCTTCAATTGAAGCCACAGTCACTATCTTCATTAAATTTTTATATCCTACCATGTCCTTTGCCAGTAGCACCAAGTGATAATTTTCATTATCAATCCCATATTCTTTATCCTGCATGCTTCGAGGGGCTACATAAATTTCACAGCCTATGATAGGTTTTATTCCTTGGGCTACTGCTTCTTTGTAAAAATCTATTACGCCATACATCACTCCATGGTCTGTAATAGCTATGGCTTTCATGTTTAACTCTTTAGTTTTAGCAATTAAATCTTTAATTCTGCAAGAACCATCAAGTAAACTGTATTCAGAATGAACGTGCAAATGGACAAACATGATATAATCACCTAAACCATCTTTATTCTTTTTGAAAGTCTAACAGACATCAATGCCTTTGCAATTTCTTCTTTTTCATGAATGATTTGAATTTCCAACTTACTAAAATTATTACTAACTTCTATTATTTTTGCGAAAACTTCTATTAATTCTTCTGTACGCATGGGTTTAATAAAATAAACTGAGAAATTATCTAAAACCGCATCATATCTTTTATTCTGCGTTATAGCAAAAATACCTGATTCACACATTAACATCATCAAAGCACTGCTACTCACTGTACCAAATTGGTTAATCATCATCGAAGGGATCTTACCTTTAAATTTTACTCCATTTTCTATTTTTTCCATATCAAAATCTTTAAAAATTGTATCTTGAATAGCTTCACTAATCTGGGGCTGTTTTGTCGTATAATGTAGGGCCTTAATTACATCTTCCCTGCTTATAAGTCCTATCAATTCTTTGCCACGAGTCACAGGTAGTATCTCTACATTCCACCATATCATTAGATGGGCTGCATAAGAAAGCGTAGTAGTATCCGTTACAAATACAGGGTTAGGAGTCATAATACTCCCAATTCTATCATCATCCGATGCAGTGGCAATATCTCTTGAAGTTACCATACCAACTAATATACCTTTAGAATCAACAACGGGATATCTGGTATGTTTAGTCTCTGTATATAATCTTTTCCAATCTTTTACTGTTTGTTGAGGCGTCATATAGATTGGATTATATGTCATTACATCGCTGACGTACAAAATTTTTTTCCGTGTCATACTTTCATTGATCGCCTTGTTTATAAGAGTCGCTACAGTAAAAGTATCATAAGAAGTAGATATAAGCGGCAATGAAAGCTTATCCGCCAGTTCTTTTATATGAGGTAATGTATCAAAACCTCCTGTAATCATCACTGCTGCCCCTGCTTTCAAAGCCGCTTCCTGTGCATCTTCTCTATTTCCCAAAATTACAAGGTCTCCCGGTGATATGTACTTCACCATTTCATCAATGGTCATGGCTCCAATTAAGAATTTGTGAAGTTCCATCCTCATTCCCCCATGACCACCTAATACTGTACCTTCTACCACATCTGTAATAACCTCATAAGTAAGACGATCAAAAAATGGATCTTTTTGTTTTCTTCTTATAGTTCCTACTCTTGGAATCGTAGTTACAAGCATTAAATTCTCTGCATCTTTTATAGCTTTGTAAGCAGTACCTTCACTTATATGTAAAGCCTGTGCAAGACCTCTTACTGAAATTTTAGTACCTTCAGGTAAATTTTTTATATATTCCAACACAATTTCATTTTTTTTCATAACTATCATCCTTTATACAAAAAAGGTTTCTGAAAAAGAAACCTTTTTTGTTTACTCCTCACCGAATTTTGATTCAATAAGGTCTACCAACGCTTTTATAGCTGCCTCTTCGTCGTCACCTTCGGCACTTAATTTAACAACATTGCCTTGCGATACTCCAAGAGACATAATTCCCATTATACTTTTGGCATTTACTTTTTTGTTATCTTTCTCTACCCATATTTGTGAGGAAAATTTGCTGGCAGTTTGTACAAATAATGCTGCAGGTCTTGCATGAAGCCCCGTCTTATTTTTAATTTCAATCGTAACCTCTTTCATTATTTAACTCTCCTCTCTTTCAATTTCTTTGAAATTTCTTCAATCCTCCTAAGTCTATGATTCACTCCTGACTTGCCGACAGGAGGAACTAGCATTTGTCCCAATTCCTTTAAGCTCAAATCAGGATAACTAATCCTGAGTTCCGCCATCTCTTTCAAATTAGGTGGCAAATAATCAAGTCCTACTGTTTCTTTGATATAATTTATACTCTCTATTTGCCTTAAAGATGCATTAATAGTTTTGGTCAAATTTGCAGTTTCACAATTAACAATTCTATTTACATTGTTTCTCATTTCTTTGTATATTCGTATATTTTCCAAGTTCAAAAGAGCACTGTGGGCACCTATTATATTTAAAACATCAACAATTTGTTCTCCTTCTTTTAAGTATACTACATAATTATTTTTTCTTGCAATAACCTTTGAATTTAAGTCAAAAGAATTTATCAATTTGCTTAAATCTTTCCCGTGTTCTAAATTATGAGTAATAAACTCCATATGATAAGCTTTTTCAGGATCGCTTATTGAACCACCTCCTAAAAAAGCTCCTCTCAAATAAGCCTTCTTTGTTTTACTGTTTTTTACAATCTTTTTGTCTATTCCATAATTTAATTTTATATGGTCTTTTTCATAATTCAATATTTTAACTTTACCTAAAATTTCTTCGGCAATTTTTGTATCAGGCACAAAGATAAGATAGGTTAAGGTTTTTTTAAGATACTTACCTCTTCTTACCATTGTCTCAGGAATTATCCTAAATAAATCTTTTATTAACTTAAAAACTAATCTCGCCACAGAGGCATTTTCTGTAGTAAAGGTTAAAGAAATTTTCCTCTTGCCATATATCGAAATGCTGCCTATCGTCCTAATCAAAGCAGCTAACTCTGCTATTTTACTTTCTTCATCTTCAGGATAAATCCTTGCTAATTCGTCTTTTGTATCTGAAGAAAATGACATAAAGCATCACCTCAACAGGCTTATCTTTATTATACTACATTATTTCAAAAAAAAAACCCCTTTCAAAAACAAATAAATAGAAAGGGTTTTTACACTTCTATAACAAACTACAATAATTTTTTCTTTTCCCATTCAATATATTTAGGTGAATTTTTCCAATTATGTCTTTCTTCAGAATTACACCATTCCTTGAACTCTTTGTAATCTTTCCACTCTTCATATTCACTTGCTTCAACTAATTTTTTTAATGTAATAAGCTTTGTAATGTCGTAACTTCCATACAATCTCTCATAATCCTTATAGTATTGATAATCTCTGCCATAGCGGGATGTATCTTTCATACCATCACCCCTGTTTTTTTAAAAAATATAGGGGAATTTTCATTCCCCTTTATTTTTCTATCTTCATATTATTCACTTAAACTCAGATTGGTTACTTTAAAATATAGGCAGAGTTAGGTTGTAAGTAAAGGAGATTTCCACTTCTTTTTAATTCCCTCATCTTTAAAATATCTTCTTTCCCTTCTGCTTCATTCAAAAATATCACTTCCTGCTTGCTACTGTTATTTAGTACAACAATTATTGATTTACCTTTATATTCCCTCTTAAAAGCAAACACCCTTCCTATAGCATATAAAGTAGAGAAATTTCCGTATTTGAGCTCCTCATTTTCTCTTCTTATAGAAATCAGTTTTTTATAGAAATTAAAAATACTTTTATTTTGCTTTTCCTCCTCCCATATCATGCATCTTCTGCAATCAGGGTCATAACCCCCTACCATTCCTACCTCGTCTCCATAATAAATATATGGAATTCCAACAAAGCTAAATTGAAACACCAACGCCAACTTCATTCTCGCAACCATGCCATTAGCTAAAGTCAAAAACCTCTCAGTATCATGACTTCCTATTAAATTAAACATAACCCTATTCACACTATCCATATGTCTCATAAGTTGCTCTGTAATCATTGTATTAAAGCGAGAAGCACTTATTTTCCTTCTTGCAAAAAAGTCCACAACCGCATTTCTAAAAGGATAGTTCATTACACTGTCAAACTGATCCCCTCTAAGCCAAGGAGAAGCATCATGCCAGACCTCTCCCACAATTATGGCTTCCGGTTTGGCTGTCTTTACAACTTCTCTAAACTTTCTCCAAAAATGGTGATCTATCTCATTAGCAACATCCAGCCTCCAGCCGTCTATGTCCACTTCTTTAATCCAATATTCCGCTACTTCCAATAAATACTTCTGTACTTCTGGATTTTTTGTCATAAGTTTTGGCATTCTCCATACAGTATCTGCAAAAGCTTCATAGGAAGGTTTTGGATGAGTTTTAATTGGCCATTCGTATATATTAAACCAATCCCAATATTTTGATTTTTTACCATTTTTAACAACATCCTGAAATGCAAAAAAGTTATATCCGCAGTGATTAAAAACGGCATCAAATATAACTTTTATGCCATTGTCATGACATTTTTGCACAAGTTCTCTCGCTTTTTGTGTATCACCAAAGTGGGGGTCAATTGTATAATAGTCAGTAGTATCATATTTGTGGGTAGAAGGAGATAAAAATATGGGGGTTAAATAAATGGCATTTATACCCAAATCCTTTAAATAATCTATTCTATCTATTATTCCTTGCAAATCTCCTCCAAAAAAAGAATCTGCAGTAGGTTTTTCGCCCCAAGGCTTTACGCTTTCAGGGTCGTTTGATTTATCACCGTTATTAAACCTTTCAGGAAATATCTGATACACTATGCAATCGTTTGTCCACTCTGGAGCAAAAAAGACATCTTTTTCTCCTACATATGGGTAATGGAAAAATCCCCAAAACTGATTTTCTGGCCTTTTTTTATAAAATCCTGCTTCTGTATAATATAACTTTTCGCCTTCCTCAGATACCAAATAGAAAAAATACACAAATTTTTTATTAAGCTCTAAAGTAGTCTCATAATAATCAAATAACTGGTTGGTATGAGTCAATACCATTGGTTTTATTTTGAATTTTCCCAGCCAATCGTACCTGTCTTTGTATAAAACATACACCCTATCTACATCAAATACAGCAGTCTTCAGTACTATCTTTAATTGATTTTCATTCAGTGGATATGCATAAGGCATATCACTTTTATGGAATATAGCTTCTTTTATCATCTTTTTTCTCCTTTCTATGTATGTATATCTATTGTGATTGGTGACGGTGTTTGCACTGTTGGTAGCTCCTCACCATCTACAGTTATTTTAACAGCTGGCGGATAACCCATCAAGATAGTAATGCTATCTTTTACATCAAAAATTTTAGACATATCCTTTGTCATAAGGCCTTCATAAACGACATTTCCATCTACTTTTATACTAAACCAACATTTTTCGCCAGGTACACTTATTTCTACTTTATAACTTTTCCCAAATGGAACAACTTTATATTCTATTTTTTTAGAAGTCTCTGCCACTTTTTCAACCGACGTCTTTGCTGTAGGTTGAGAAACATTACTTTCCTGTGAAGAATTTGTTTTGTTCTCTGAATTTGTTGACGCTTCACTTTGATTTTGTTGTGGAATTGGTGCAAGTCCTTTTTTCACTTGATTTAGAAAATAGTAAAAACCGTATCCTATAATACCTATTATTAAAACAATGATTGCTGCTTTTTTTAAAGCCAAAAAAAATTGTGAAAAATCTCTCCTCTCTTTTTTGTAGTATGTGGTCTCTATATTAGGTATGGCTTCCTCCTCTTTCGCCTGAAACAAATATTCATACTTTTTTACTAACTCATTGCCATCTAGTCCTAAAGCCTCAGCATAACTTTTCACAAATCCCTTCGCATATACCAGTGCAGGCATTACGCTAAAATCTCCATCTTCAATAGCTTTCAAATAGCGTATCCGTATTTTAGTTATTTCTTGAATTTCTTCAAGAGTCAATCCTTTCTTAATCCTTTCACTTTTTAAAAATTCTCCCAATTCTTCCATACCTATCACCCCTTACTAACCATCCACTTATTATATATTCCACACAAAATACATTTTTCCTTCATTATTTTCGGAAAAATAAAAATTAAAAGGATGATTTCAGCAAACTATCTCCATCCTTTTTCTATAAAGTAGATCCACAAAAGCTTCCAAACGGGTTTGGTAACCTGCTTGCCCAGTGTTTTCATCATATACTAAAGACATCACTGGAATATTGTAATCCCGGCTAATTTTTGCAATTATTCCTTGAGCTACTATTTCAGGGGTGCAGGTAAAGGGAAGTATGTGAATCACACCATCATAATTTAGTTTAGCATATTTTACGGTATTTGCAACAGTATTAAGACCATGTCCTCCTATATCTCTTTCTAAATATCCTCTTGCGTTTTTCTTAAACTCCATCCTTTGAGGCAATTTAAAAGCGCTGTTAATTAAATAATCTGAAAGATATTCTGTTTTTGTAACTTCTACCCCTAATTCATTTAAAGATTTGCTGATATCCATATTAGTAAAGGGTTCTAATAGCATATAAATTTCTCCTACTAGTGCTACTTTAAGCTGTATTTTCCTCCGTACATTTGCATTTTCCTTTATTTTTTTCATAGCCTCTGATACTATTTCGTCCACTTCTTTACCATTTTGAGCTTTTTCTAGCTTTTTCATATATTCTTCATATATTTTTGTAGTTACACCTGGTTTATCTTCATGGGCTCTTAACTTTAATAAAAACTTTTCTAATTTATCAGCCGCTATCATTTTTTTCACTGCAAATACAAAAGATTTTAAAGCCGTTTTTCCATCTACATTAGGGAAATATGAAGCTAATTCTTTTAAAAAGTCTATTAACCTGCCATGGGGTGGATCAACAATTATCATTTTAAAGTCATAGCCCAAATCTTTTAATATCTCTCTTTGCACCTGACCGTAATACCCAAATCTGCAGGGCCCAATTCCACCTAACATTATAATCGTGTCTGCTCCCCTATCAAGAGCCTCAATAAAATTTCCGACATTGATTTTAAAGGGTAAACATGCAAATTCATGAGAATTTCTAACTCCTAATGTCAAGGTTTTATTAGTAGAAGGTGGTGGGTCTATCACTTCTACCCCGATTCCTTCAAACATCGTTTTTAAAATCATATTTAGAGAACCCATGTGGGGATAAGTAATTTTCATACCATCACCGCCTTTTTATTAAATCTTAAAAGGTCTGTAAAGGCCTCCAACCTCGTCATAATGCCAGCTTCTCCAGAATGTTCATCAATTGTAATCAACATAAAGGGTACCTCCTTCTCTCTTTTAAAAATCCTCTCCAACAGTTCTTCTGTCATAGAATTAGGTCCACATCCAAAAGCAGAAACCATAATTACCCCATCCACATTCTTTTGTTTTAAAAAATACAATCCCGCTCCCAAAATATCTCTTTCATAGTTCCAAAACATTTCTTTTGAAAGCATTGATGCTCCTTCTAATATTAGATCTTTGTGTAGCATTTCCATGGTATAAACTTGTGCTCCCATGTTTTTTAGCTTCTCAATAATCCCCATACTTATGTATTCATCCATAATATCATAAGGATGAGCAATGACTGCTATTTTAAGGTCATAATTACTTTCTTCTTTTACCAAATTCTTTCCTTCCCAAACTTTTAAAGCTTCTAAATTGGTAAGACCTTCTTTCAACAAACTCTCAAACTTTTTTTGTTGGTGGGTAGCCTCAAAATAGGCTTTTAAAGATTGGTCTTTAGTCTTCCCAAACATCCTACCAGCTTTTATAAATTCATTTTGAGTAAATTTATCATTTTTATAATAATTAATCTCAATATCTATAATAGGGGGTAAATCATGAATTAAACTTTTTATAAAATCTGGAAGTCCTAAAAATTTTGAACAAAGGTATTTTTTTCTTTCTACACTTACAATCCTCGGAATAAATATATAATCAACATCTTTTTCTTTTAAATTTATCACATGTCCTACATAAGTTTTAACAGGAAGACAAGCATCTTCAACACAGTTTTTTACTCCTTCATCAAGAATTTTTTTATTTGTATCCTGGGAAACCACTACTTTTGCTCCCACACCTTCAAAAAAAGTCTTCCACATTGGATAAAAATCGTAATATAAAAGTCCTTTGGGTATTCCTACAGTCTTGCTCATTTTTGACCTCCTTTAAAAGCAAATACATATTTATTTTTGCCATAAGTTTTTATTTATATACAAAAATAAAAATACCGGAAATAATCCGGTATTTCAGACTGTAGACAAACTTTCGTAAAGGAGATATTTTGCATAAGAAGCGACTTGTGACAAAGCGGTAACAAAACTTAGCAAGACCGAGGGTGGAGGCAGGGCCGAAGCCATGGATGGCGAAGGCGGGCACCTTAAGGCAAGGAGGCCGATTGTGCCCGGTACCCTGCCAGAGCCCGAAGGTCGAGCTTTAGTTTTGTCGCTTTGGAACATCGGAGCGACGATGCAAAATATCTCCTTTGAATATTTTTTAACTTTGTCAACAAACTGAAATACCGGAAATAATCCGGTATTTACAAATTGTTCCATGTGTAACAATTTTTTATCCTTTTACTGCACCTGCTGCAAGGCCAGCTTGCAAATACCTTTGCAATACCATAAAGAGTATTACAAGAGGCAAGGATGCCATAACAGAGGCTGCTGCAAATTGAGTCCAGTGGGCCGAAAATTGGTTTTGAATAAACCTTTGAAGCCCTAACGCTATTGTATAATTTTCAGGTGACTTTAATACCGCACTGGACAAAATAAATTCACTGTATACTCCCATAAAGCTAAATAAGAATATAACTACAAGCATGGGAATCGCCAAAGGAAGAATTATTTTCACGAAAATTTGCCAGTGTGTAGCTCCATCAACTAAAGCAGCTTCGTCCAACTCTTTTGGAAGACTGTCAATATAACCTTTTAAAAGCCATATACTAAAAGCGCTGCTACCTGCCATCACTAGCATAAGGGCATAGAGATTATCCAGAAGATTTAATTTTGCCATTATACCAAATATAGCAGGTAACGCCATAAATGTAGGAAACATCTGCATTATCAAAAGAGTCTTTAACCCATTTTTTCTTCCTACAAATTTCATTCTACTAAAAGCATAAGCTGATGTAGCAGTCAAAAATAATTGAATAGTTGCCACACCAATACTCAAAATCATACTATTTTTTACCCAAAGTAAAAAATTGGTTTTTTTGAGTACGTCTATATAATTTTGAAATGTCATATGCTGTGGAAAAATAGAGCCTGAGAAAAAAGCATCTCCCGACGCCATAGAGGCTCCTACTACCCAGGCCACAGGAAACATCATTATTGCAATTACAGCCCATATAATAAGTCGGCTAATCCAAAGAGATACTTTTTCATGAGGTTTTAATTTTTCCCTGTAATAAATCTTTTTAGTCGTTTTTTTGTCACCAATTTTAGCACTTGCATATTCCACCTTAATCCACCTCCTCAAAAGCATGAGTCATCTTCATATTAATAAGACTCAATGTTCCAATTATCAAGAATATAATTATAGACAAAGCTGCCGCCAAATCATACCTATTAAATTGCATTGTCATTTTATAAGCTGAACTTACAAGCAAATCAGTATGACCTGCAAAAGAAGTATCTGTTCTTGGAGGTCCTCCTCCTGTAATTAAAAACGCTGCGCCAAAATTGTTGAAATTATAAGCAAAAGATGAAATAATAAGTGGCAAAGTGGAAGATGTCAGCATTGGTACTGTTATCATTCTAAACTTTTGAAACCATGTAGCACCATCAATATCTGCAACTTCATAAAGTTCAGGTGGAATAGCCTGCAAAGCTCCTAATGAAGCGTTCATCATAAAAGGATAACCCATCCACACACTGACAATTATAATCGCAACCCTTGCCCAAAAAGGATCAAGAAGCCATGGTATCATAGGAAGATGCAACTTCTGTAGTATCAGATTTATACCACCGTACTGCTGATTTAAAAGTCCTGTCCATGTAAGAGCAGCAATCGTACCAGGAAGACCCCAGGGAATAATTAATATTGCTCTATATAAATTTGTTTCCCACATATTTTTGTTATTCAAAATAACCGCTAAAAGAAGACCAATAATATAACTCAGTAATGTAGCTGAGAGAGCAAAAATAACTGTCCATACAAATACAGGTGCAAAGACTGTCTTAAAAGGCCCTGATAATATATCAATAAAGTTTTTAAATCCTACAAATTGATAGTTATTAAAGTGATATAGATTAAAATTTGTAAAAGCAATATAAATAGTATACAAAATAGGTGCAAAACTTAATACAGTCATAGATAGTATAGCAGGGGACAAATACGCATAAGGTCTTAATTTATCCCGCATAGTTTTGTTTGTTTTCATTTAGCAACCTCCTTCTCTAAAAAAAGGGGCTAAAAGCCCCTTTCTGTTATTGCTGAGTTGCAATACCTTGCTTGATTTGATTTACCATATCATCAGCAGCTTTGTCAACTGGAACCTTTCCAGATGTAATAAGCTGTAATGTATTTCCTGCAGGACCCCATACAGCAGCCATTTGAGGTATATTAGGCATTGGAATAGCATGTGTAGCTTGCTGAGCAAATGCATTTAAAATCTCATTATTCTTAACTTCTGGGTTATCTAAGAGAGATTTAATAACTGGTATTCTGTTACCTGTTTCAAATAGTGGCAATCCTGTATTTTCAGCAAGATACTTCATTAAATCCCATGCTTCTTGTTGATGTTTTGACTTTGCACTTACAAAAGCAGCTTGCACACCTGCAAAGGAAGGCATTGGCTTACCATCAACAGTTGGCAGAGGAGCAACTTTAAATGGAACATTAGCTTTCTTAAATCCATCAACATCCCATGGACCACTTATATACAAACCAGTTTTCCCACTTTGGAAATTACCTTTAGCCATATCTCCATTTATATCTGCAGGCATAAACTTATATTTTTGCACAAAATCTTTTAGAAGCTCTAAACCTTTTTTCGCACCTGCGTTGTTAAGTCCTATATCATTTGGATCAAGTCCACCACCTGTATCCTTAAATACATACCCGCCGTATGCAGCAATAAATGCAAAGCTAAAATAGAAGTTATTTATATCATATTGGAATCCTACTTGCTTTCCTAGATTAATCAAATCATCTAACGTAGCTGGAGGCGTTTTAACTTTCTCTGTATTGTAGAAAAGTGCATAAGTCTCCATAGAAATTGGCACTGCATACATTTTACCATCGTAGGATACTGCACTTATGCTCATTGGAACATAGTCGTCTTTGTTTATAACTCCCTCTGGTACTTCAGCTAAAAGTCCTGCCTTCTGGAAAGTACCCAAGTTATCATGTGGTAAACCAAACATAATATCTGGGCCCTTACCACTTTGAGCAGCTGTTGAGAAAGCTTGGAAGTCACTCTGGTCTGCCAAAACTTTTACTTTGTTACCAGTTTGCTCTGCCCACTTATTTGCAATCTCTTGAACCTTTGCAATTTCAGGATCTGTTAAGTGGGACCATACTACAAGTTCTACAGGCTCTTTCTTTTGTTCTGTCTGACCTTGTGATGGAGTATTTTCACTTGTCTTGCTGCCACCACAACCCGTTAAAGCAGCTGACAAAACGAATACCATCACAGTCAGTAATGCAATTATTTTTGTGTACTTCTTCATACAAATCCTCCTCTTAATTTTAATTTTATTATAATTTTGGGAAAATCCCAAAATCTTATTTCACTCTTACATTAGTCCATATACTGACACTGTCTTTAGGTAAAGTTATACTTAAAATGTCGTTTTCACTATTTCCTCTTTCAACTTTTAAATTGCTTCCTTTTAATAAACCCCTTAAATAATCACTGTATTTGCCTTTTCGAAGAGAAGTCTCTATATTTTTTACAGTAGTCTCTTCTCCTTTATTTATTGCAACTACAACTATATCTTTGCCATATTGCCTCTCATAAATATAAACATCATTACTAACATATCTTGCTATTGTCTTACCATACTGTAATGCCGGTGTAACCTTACGCAAATTTGACAGTTCTTTAATTAAAACATAAGCCTTAGTATTCTCATCAAACTTTTCCATCATTGGCCTATTGTAAGGGTCATTTCCGCCATTTGTGTCATTATGCAAATACTGCTCTGTCCCATAATATATAGCTGGTATTCCGCGAGATGTCATTATAAAAGCAATAGCTTCGTGCAATTTGTCCTTATCATCATTGACTGATAAAAACCTCGGCATATCGTGATTGTCTAGAAAAGTAACCAACTTATAAGGATTATCATAATCTTTATTTGTCTCTTCAATAGTATCATTCAATCTGTCAAAACCATAATCTTTTTCAAAAACATCTTTTATTGCACTGTTAAGCATAAAATCCAACACAGAAAAACCACTTGTATTAGCAAATTGAATATTATAACCGTACAAAGGATCAGTTGGACCGTTTAACATCCACTCGCCAAAAAGAATAGCATCTTTATTAACGCCGTATATGGTATCAGCAAAACTTTTTACCCATTCCATAGGCATATGCTTTGCTGCATCTAGCCTTACCCCATCAATTCCATGGCTAAACCATAACTTGATAGAATCCTTTAAATACTTGTCAACAATAGGATTACTTTGATCAAGGTCTGCAAGGTCAAACAAATTTTTATCCTGCAAGTCCTTTAAATTATTCCAGTTGGTAATTCCACCATTATGATGAAAAAGTTTATTGACATCATTGCTATAAGTTCCTAATAATTTACCATCGTCATAAAGTGCACCGTTTTCAGCAAAGTCAGGATTGTTTTCATCTGCAGGACTTGTATGATTTGGAGCAAAATCTAGTATAACTTTTATTCCATTAGCATGAGCAGTCTTTACAAAATTGTCAAAGTCCTCCCATGAACCAAAATGTTCTTCTACTCTTTTAAAGTCCCTTGCCCAATATCCGTGATAAGGTGCATTTATTTCGCCATTATATATTGCTGGTTTGTTGATGTTGTCTACAACAGGAGAAATCCAAATAGCTGTTACTCCCATCCCTTTTATATAAGGAATTTTTTCTGTCAAACCTTTTAAATCTCCACCCCAATACATCCTCCAATTGGTATAAGTTGGATCAAACATACCTTTACTTATTTTTGGATCATCATTAGACTTATCCCCATTGTAAAACCTATCTATCATAACCTGATATATTACATCTGACTTAGGAGTAATATTAGAACTGGTATCTTTACTACCGCAACTGGTCAGCAATAAAGAAAAGAATAAAATTATTGCCGCAAATAGTTTTACATTCTTTCTCATCACTTTCCCCCTTACAAATAATTGCTAATATATTACAGCAATCGCTTTCTTGAAATGTATTTTTTAAAAGCGCCCAATTGCAACAGTGTTGCAATCGCTTGCGCTTGCTTTCAATATTATTGTATATCTTACTTTAACAAATGTCAATATGTTTTTTTGTACAACATAGACTAAAATTCGTCGTTTACTTAAGCAGGCTTACAATTACTTCTGCAAGCTTTTGCTCATCGTGCCTTATAAATTCATTTTTTAAAGCTACTAAATTTTCTTCTACCACTTTAATTCCCATACTTTCTAACTGATTTTTATCGTATTCAACAGGTTGTGACATGTCTTTTATATAGCGCTCCATATAATCATGGGGAATTTCGCCATTGTTGACAATAATGTAATCTAGAGATTTAAGCCCATGTTCAAAAAGAGCCTTCACATGGTCACAAGCAGTATAGCCCAAAGTCTCTCCTGGCTGTGTCATGATATTGCAAACATAAACTTTAACCGCTCTGGAAGCTTCAATGGCGTCACCCACTCCATCTACCAAAAGATTAGGGATTACACTCGTATATAAACTTCCGGGACCCAATACAATGACATCAGCATTTAATATATCCACTAGCACTTCTTCAAAAGGCTCTGCATGAGAAGGTTCAATATATATCCTTTTTATATTACTGTTTTCTTTTTGCTGTACAACAGGAATTTGCGATTCCCCTTTGATGATAATTCCATTTTCAAGCTCTGCTACAAGCCTTACATCATCAAGAGTTACAGGAATAACTTTCCCTGATACAGCAAGCACATCACTCATCTTTTTTACAGCTTCTTCAAAATTTTTAGAAATGCCTATCATGGCTGCCAAAAACAAATTCCCAAAATTTTGCCCTTTTAGCATTCCCTCAGTAAACCTGTACTGCAAAAGTTGTTCCATTGTAGGCTCTGTGTTTGCTAAAGCCAGTATACAATTTCGGATATCTCCAGGCGGCAGTATACCTAAATCCTGTCTTAGGATTCCTGACCCACCGCCATCATCTGCTACTGTAACTACCGCAGTAATATTGGTTGTATAAAGCTTTAATCCTCTTAGCATGGTAGAAAGCCCTGTACCTCCGCCAATAGCAACAATACGAGGCCCCCCTTTAGTATTATTCTTTGTAAACATATTACTCCTCTCCTATATCTCTATGGTGCAAAATAACAGAATAATCTTCTTTTTTTAGAAACTCAAAAAGGGCATTTGCAATAGTAACAGACCTATGTTTTCCTCCTGTGCATCCAATAGCTATAACGAGTTGAGATTTCCCTTCTCTTATATAATATGGGATTAAAAATTTAATCATGTCCCCTAATTTCTTTAAAAACTCCTTTGCTTCATCCCATTTCATCACGTACTCTTTTACCTTATCATCATTTCCTGTTAAAGGTCTTAATTCTTCAATATAAAAAGGATTAGGCAAAAACCTCACATCAAATACAAGGTCAGCATCAAGAGGTATTCCGTATTTATATCCAAAAGACATAATATCTATTATGATTCCTTTAAACTTTTTCCCTTTTAAAAAGATATTAGACAATTCCTCTTTTAACTGAGAAGATGTTAAATTAGAAGTATCTATTATGCTATTGGCAATTTTCCTTATTTCTGCAAGTCTCTTTCTTTCCTCATTTATTCCATCAACTATTCTACCTTCTTCAGAAAGAGGATGTTTTCTTCTGGTTTCTTTAAACCTCTTTATCAAAACCTCATCAGAAGCTTCCAAAAAAACTATTTCATAATCGTAGTTATTTTTTTTTAAAAATTCAAGGCTAGAGTAGATGTCCTCAAAAAACTGACCACCTCTTAAATCCATACCAAGGGCTACCTTATCAACATTTTTTGAGTGATAAAAAAGGTCAGCAAGTTTTGGAAGGAGAGCAGGCGGAAAATTGTCTATACAAAAAAAGCCCATATCCTCCATAGCCTTCAATGCTTGTGTTTTTCCAGCACCAGAAAGGCCTGTTATTATTACAAACCTCATAAAAATATCACCCCTTTGCGTTTATTATATCTTCTTCTGTTAGTCCCGCCTCTTTTGCAATTTCTATTCCTCTTTCAAAGTTTCCTACTCTAAAAGGTGTATGTGCATCGCTGTTTATTGCAAATTTGCATCCCTCTTTTTTAGCTATCTTTACATATTCAACTGTCATATAACCGTGACTTGAATTAATTTCAAGAGATGTCCCTCTCTCTTTTGCTGCTTTTGCAATCTTTTGTGTATCAATATCTACTTTAGCTCCCGGATGTGTTATTATGTCTATTTTGTATTTCTTTATTGCATTGATCATTGCATCAGTATTTTTTTCTCTCATCTCTTCCCTCAAGGAAATAGAATATTTACTTGCCATGTTCTTACCAAAAAGCTGTAAAGCACTTCTAAAGTTTCTAGGTATAACTCCTTCATGGTATCCCATAAGCAAAATATCTAGATATTTCATAAGTTCATCTGGAACATCAATATCTCCTTCTAAGCTGATTAAATTAGCTTCTACTCCCATCAGCACTTTAATTTGAGGATATTTTTCATTAATCTTATCTATTTCTTCTCTCATTTTTTTAAAATCCCCTTTTCTTAAGCCATAAAATACATGAGCTGGCCCATGGTCAGTAATTGCAATCTCATCAAGCCCAATTTCTATCGCCCTTTTTACGTTATCTTCTATTGTACCTTTTCCATGACTGTATACCGTATGAGTGTGATAATCAGCAAAAATTTTCATTTGTCAAATCACCTATTTCTCTCCTATTATTTTTATTTCTGGTACAAGTTCCACTCCAAACTTTTCTTTTACTACTTTTTGTATATGCTCAATCAAATTTAAAACATCGTAAAAAGTTGCATTGCCAGTATTTATAATAAATCCCGAATGTTTTTCAGAAACTTTAGCTCCTCCAATTGAATAACCTTTCAGTCCTGCCTCTTCAATCAATTTTCCAGCATAATATCCAGGAGGCCTTTTAAAAGTACTTCCGGCACTTGGATACTCTAAAGGCTGTCTTTCCCTTCTTTTTGCATTTAGTTCCTCCATTTTGCTTTTTATATCTTCGTATTTTCCTTTTGTTAAACTAAGCCATCCTCTTAAAACAATCCAATCCTTTTCCTGAATAATACTATGTCTATAGGAAAATTTCATTTCTTCGTTTGACAAAATCAATATACTGCCTTCTCCATCTAAAACCTCTACCTTTTCTACCACGTCCTTCATTTCAGGCCCATAAGCCCCTGCGTTCATAACTATTGCTCCACCTAAAGTGCCAGGAATCCCGCTAGCAAATTCGAATCCTGCAAGTTCATGTACAAGTGCCACATTGGCGATATAGGAAAGAGGCGCTCCTGCTTCAGCTATTATCCTATTACTTTCTACGATTACATTCCTCAAAGAGGATAATTTTATTACAACTCCTCTAATACCCTTTTCACTTACTAATAGATTAGTGCCATTTCCCAATATAAAAAAGGGGATTTTTTCTCCTTTCAACAAAGATATGATTTCTAATAATTCTTTACGATTATTTGGTACAACTAACAAATCTGCAGGTCCACCTATTTTAAAAGAAGTGTGTCTTTTCATGGGCTCGTTTAAATACAATTTCCCTTCTTTTAAAATATCTTTCAATTTGTCAACTATCTCAATCACTGTACCACTCCTCAAAATTTAAAGTTTAACTACCCCATCTATAGTCTATCTATAACATATTGTTTTCATTCCAAAATGAAACTTTACATGCAATTTTATAATATCACTTTTTTTTCACAAAATAAATAGAGGGGATAACCCCTCCTTTATGCATTGTAACAAACTTTAAATCTTTTGCTTATGCAACCTTCCGAATCATACATGCTCACAACAGCTGTACACTTTTTTATTTTTATCTCGCAATTGCAATCCCTGCAAAAATATAGGTTATTCCCTATTTTGCCCACATTGGTACTTTTGCAATTTGGGCATTCCACAGCAATCACCTCTTCATCAGCTGCTTACACTCTAAAACTATCAAAAGGAAACATTACACCTCCTGTAATTAGTTTTATTCCAGTCTAAGCAGCTTTTGATTTGTGCATTAAATGATCTTAAAATTTTGAATATTTTATGCACCCGTTAAGATTTTTTCAATTCCAATTTTTATTATACCACAAGGAAAGAAATCGAATATAGCTTGAAATTTCTTTATATCTTCTAATATTTTGAATTTTTCCTTATATTTATTCGTTATTTCTCCCTTTAACAAAAAAAATATCCGTTTTTCTATGCTTTTTGCTAAAATATAGCGCATATAATTATATGAGGTGGTCCACATGATCTTTAAAGTTATAAAGGTATTTTCCATTCCTTTTTTCACTTCAATGGGGGTTGTCATAGGCGGAACACTTATTGGTGCTTTATCTTCTATTTTTACTTCAGATTCTCCCATCAAAGTCATAAACATGATATTAAAAGATATACGCTTATGGGCAATATTAATAGGCCTTGGAGGTTCCTTTTCTGCTATAAGAGGTTTTGAAGTGGGTCTTAAAGGTGAATTTACACAACTTATAAAACAAGGCTTAATAATTTTAGGGGCATTTCTGGGATCTTATGCAGGGTTTAAAATTATTTCTTTTATTGTTGGTGATTTAAAGTGAGAAATCTTCATATTTATATTAGCATCTTCATTCTTGGCTTTATCATTGGAAGTTCTATCATCAACGCAATAAACGGAGTTAAAATCGAAAAGTTAATTTTTGAAAAAGAAGCCTACAAGCTTAAAACGCTTGAACTTAATGAAAAAATATCAAAACTTAACGAAACACTAAAGGCCAGACCTCAAAGAGCAGTTACAGAAATAATAGTTCATATAAATACAGAAGACAATAAATTAGCGATTGAAATAGAAAAATACACAAAAGAAAAATTAAGCAGTCTCTACGGCAAAGACGTAGAAAAAATAGACCCTCTATTAATAAAAAACATTTTTGATGGTAGAATTTTAACAATTGAAAACAAAAAACTAATGTTAAAAGTCAAATTTATTGTAGTAAATACTACCCTCGAAATCTATTTAGACATTGAGGAAAAAGTACCCTTAGAATAAACAGACATAAAATTGTTTGCCTTACATTTCTAAGTCTCTCTTTATTCTCGCAACAATAGAATCGGCAGCTTCAAATTCCATATTTATACATTTTTCTGCCTGGTCAAATCTATACCAGTGTATATTATCGACATTAGGTTTTAAAAAATCTCTTTGGAATTTTCTTACTCCTCAAGAAGCTCTTTTACAACTTCTATACCGTTTAATTTCATGTGATACAAAAACATGGTATGTATCAAATTACCATCATGAGGCATTATCTTGAGGGACTCGGCAGTTTTTACAGATGTATCATAAGTTTCAACGCAATTTTCCGGTACAATTACATTTACTTTAAGATTATTGGCATTTGCAATCATTTTTATAGACATAGCCGTCTGGTAAACGCATAAGTCAGTGCAATCTCCTACAACAATAAAAGTAGATTTTCCTTCCTTTATCATTTCAATAACTTTCTTCAAAAACTCATTCCCGCCTTCTAATTCCCCACCAAAAAACACATTTAATGAATTTTTCTCTACAATCACAGGTTCTCCTTCAATTATTTCTTTTAATTCGTCAACAATTTCACCCTCATAGGTACCTTTTACACAGTGAGGAGGAAATTCTCCAAATTCAACTGCATCTGAAGGATGAGCGTCATTTAAAAAGAACACATTTTTTATCCCCATTCTGTAGCAGACCTTTAACAAATTCTTTATAGGTTCTATTATGCCTGCCACTCTTGGACTAGCTAATGGACCGCTTTTACAAAAACCGTTTAGCATATCCACAACCAAAACTGAAACCCTATCCTCTCCACCAGCATTGTATATTACACTGCTCAAGCTTTTTTCTTCCAAGTTACTATAAAAATCAAAAAGGTAATTTAAAAAGGGTCTAGTGTTATACAAAAAGCTATCAAAATTCATAAAAAATTACCCCCTCTAATCAACTCTTTTGCCAAAATTATACCACAAAAATACTTAATCCAGTACATTGAAAAAAGTTTCTCTTGCCACAGCTAAAAGCCTCCCCTCTTCTGTGTAAGCTTCACAAACTGCAACAGTAGTTTTATTGCCAGCATGTACTATTTTTCCAATCGCCTTTACTTTGTCAACCAAATTTGCAGGTGAAACATAATTTATATTCATTTCAAGAGTCACCACTTGCTTTCCAACTGTGCGAGCTGCCATACCCATTGTAATATCCATCAAAGAAAAAAGCACACCTCCATGAGCAATGCCAAGAGGATTTAAGTGTTTTTCTTCAATTTCCATTTTTGTAACAGCATAACCCTTCCCTAATTCTGCTACATGTACCCCTATTAATTGATGAAAATTAGTACTCTTATTTATTTTTAAAAGTTCTTCAAAAAGTTTTTCATCTATTCCACCATTTATTGCTTTCACCTTCCCGCCCTCCTCATAAGTAGTTGTTATTATTATACCATAAAAACACAGGACTTTTCATGTGTAGACTGTTGACAAACTTTCGAAAAGGAGATATTTTGCAATCGGTGCGACTTGTGAAAAAGCGGCCCGGCACTCAAGTAAGAAAGTTTATAAAGCAAAAATAGAAAAAACAAGCATACTTACTTGAGTGCCGGGAAACTTAGCAAGACCGAAAGTGGAGGCAGGGACGAAGCCAAGGACTTTTCCTGTGTTTATGCAAATATTTCATGCCATATTTTTATAATATACCCTTCAACAGGACTAAGTATTCCTTCAAGTCCTCTTAAAATTTTACTGCTTATAAATCCTATTATAAAGCCGGCTATGATATCCAGTGGATAATGTACTCCCACATATATTCTTGCAAATAAAAGTAATAGAGTTAAAACCATCATTATACTGCCAATAATTTTGTCATACATAAGCTCTGTAAAAGATAAAGCAGAACCTCCTGATGCATGGTCACTCGGAAAAGAAGCATCTGCAGGATGTTTTACCAAAAGATTGACTTTGTGATGCACAAAAGGTCTGGGTTCAAAATAGACGGTAGAAATTATTAAATTTAAACCTAGTGCAATAATAGCTGCAAAAAAGGCGTTCATAGAAGTTTTTTTACCCTTATCACCGCCTATAAACCACTGAACCAACATAAGCATCCCATACAAAATTGGAGAATACACAGCAATAAAAGTCATAATCTTGTCCAAAAAAATATTATGGCCTGCTAAGCCATTTATCATGTGAAAAAGTGTCAAATTCATATTTCTTCACCTCACAAAATATTATAGAGGTGAAGTCTTAAAGGAAAATTAGATTTTCATTAAAAACAAATTAAAAAATTAAATTGATTATGTATTAATGTTAAATTAATAGTCAATACCTAAATCTTCTATTACAGATATAAACGCATCAACAATTTTAGGATCAAACTGTGTTCCCGCATTTTTCTTCAATTCTTCAATAGCTTGAGCCATTGTAAATGAATCTCTGTAAGGCCTTTTAGAAGTCATGGCATCAAAAGCATCAGCCACGGCTATTATTCGTGAACCCAAAGGTATCTTCTCACCTTTTAATCCATCAGGATATCCTTTGCCATCATATTTTTCGTGATGATGACGTATTATCTTTGCGATATTTTCCATAGCCTTCATCTTATTTATAATCTCATAACTCATAACCGGATGATCCATTATTTCAGCAAATTCTTGATCTGTAAGTTTTCCTGGTTTGTTTAACACCTCATCTCTTATGCCAATTTTCCCTATGTCATGAAGTTTTGCTGCCGTGATTATATCTTCCGCTTCTTTCCCTTCAATTCCTATTTTATAAACAATTTGTGTTACAAGTTTACAAACCCTTTGAGAATGTCCTTGTGTATACACATCCTTTGCTTCTAACGCAGAAATCAATGCATTTTCCATGTCTTTTAGATTTTCATTTGTTTCCATTATTAAATCTCTAAGTCTCTCTGCCTGCAATTTAAAGTAACTGATAGATATAGATACAAAATAATACACTGGAACAGATATCAGAAAAGTTATAAATAGTATATAAGATTTTTCAGTTAAATATATTTCTAAAAACTCTCCTATACTTATTAGCGTAGGAATAATTAAGCTGCGTTTCAAATCATACATTAGAGCAGAAATTACAAGAGGAATATACAAAAGTCGCGTATAGGCGTAAAAATATATAGTGTTTATGTTTCGGGAAGTATAAAATATAATTCCAATCATTATAAGTAACAATATAAAAATTAAAATGTCTGTAAATTTTTTGTTTTTTAAAAGGCAAAAAATTTTACTTTTAAATCTCTCCATAACTCTCCTCTCCTCTGAAATTACAAAAAATTTGCTTTTTCGTCAATTTTCTTGCTTATTCTACTAATATTGTATATTTATAAATTTTTATTGTCAACAATCGACTATAGTCAAATTTTAATGAATTTTTAACACTAGTTTGATATAATAAACTAAGAATTGTAAAGGGGTGGAAAACTTATGAGAATTCTCATTGTAGATGATGAAGAAAATTTAGTAAATGCTTTATATAAAGCTTTAAAAGAAGAAGGATATAGTGTAGATATTGCACAAGATGGTTTAGAAGGGTTAGAATATGCCAAAATGAATGTCTATGATGTAATAATTTTAGACATAATGCTTCCAGGAATGGATGGCATTAAAATTTTAGAGAATTTAAGAAATGAAGGTATTAACACTCCTATACTGATGCTTACAGCGAAAGATGCTACAGAAGATAAAGTAAAAGGTCTTGATACAGGAGCTGACGATTACATGACAAAACCTTTTGAGTTATGTGAGTTAATGGCAAGAATTCGCGCCCTTTTAAGGAGAGAAGCTCCTACTAAAAGCCCTATTTTAAAGGTTGCCGATTTAGAATTAAATACTTTGACACGCCAAGTCAAAAGAGGAGACAAAGAAATAACTCTCACAAGCAAAGAATTTGCCCTTTTAGAATATATGATGAGAAATGCAGGGAGAGTTTTAACCCGCACCCAAATAGCCGACCATATATGGGACTATGAATTTGACGGCTTTTCCAATATTATCGACGTATACATACGCTATCTCAGAAAAAAAATTGACGATGATTTTGAAAACAAACTCATTCATACGATAAGAGGTAGCGGATATTGTTTAAAGGAGTCTAAGTAAAATGAAAAAAATTTATTTTCCATTAAAACTAAAATTGACATTATGGTATGTGCTGCTATTAACTATTGTAATAACAATATTTAGTGTCGTAACCTATTTAAGTCTGGAAAAAATGATAATTATAAATGAAGATACAATACTTAAAACACAAGTTCAACAAATATCATCAGTACTTGATATAGAAAATGGAAAAATTAAATCTGGCGATGAACCTTTTTATGCCAACACAGATTTTTACGGAGCTCTTTATTCTTATCCAGACCTAAAACTAATAGAATCCAATATTCCTTCAAAAATTCTTAGCCAATATACTACAAACACTGATTTCATAGGCAAATACCAAACTGTTACATCACCTGAAGGAAAGCTTAGGATGTATTCTGCTCCTGTATATTATGACAGTAAAATAATGGGAATAATTGTAATAGCTCAATCGTTAAATTTAATGGATATAGCAATGAAAAATCTGTTTGGCATCTTCACCATTATAATTCCAATTTTAATTGGTATCGCAATTTTAGGCGGGATTATTATTTCAAACAAAGCATTAAAACCAATTAGTCACATGACTAAAGTTGCAAGAGAAATAAGTGTTGGTGACCTATCTAAAAGACTTAACCTACCTTACACTAATGACGAAATAGGAAATCTTGCCCAAACCTTTGACATGATGATTGAAAAGCTTGAAAACTCTTTTAAAAGGCAAAAACAATTTACCCATGACGCCTCCCATGAACTTAGAACTCCTATTGCTGTAATACAAACCCAAGCAGAATCAGCATTAAATGGCACAGGCACAAAGGAAGAATATAAAAAAGCTTTACAAGTAATACTTGAGGAAGCAAAACACATGTCAAAACTTGTTCACGATTTATTATTCCTTGCTAGAAGTGACTCTAATGCAGAAAAATTGACTATAGAAAATTTAAATTTCAGCGAATTAATAGAAGGAATTGTAAATGAACTTGCCCCTCTTGCTGAAAATAATGGCTTAACATTAAAAATTATAAAAAATGATTCTTCCTACATTAGGGGAGATCAAACAAGAATAATTCAACTTTTTTACAACTTAATAGACAATGCCATCAAATATACACCAGCTGGTGGAAAAGTAGAGATAAGTGTAGAAAATTCAGGAAAATTTATTAAAACCTCTATCAAAGATACAGGAATAGGAATACCTGAAGAGCATCTACCCCATATTTTTGAAAGGTTCTATAGAGTTGACAAAGCAAGGACAAGAAAAAGCGGAGGAAGTGGATTAGGGCTTTCTATCTGCCAGTGGATTATAAACGCCCACGGCGGAAAAATCCAAGTCGAAAGCTGTGAAGGCAAAGGAACGACTTTTGTAGTATGGCTTCCTACCTTAAAAAAATGAGTTTGGACAATTCCAAACTCATGCCCTAAACCTTCTCAATCTTAAAGCATTTGTTACAACTGACACTGAGCTAAATGCCATTGCCCCTCCTGCTATAGCTGGAGTTAAAAGGCCCATCACAGCAAATGGTATGCCGATTGTATTGTATAAAAAAGCCCAGAATAAATTTTGATTGTAGTTAAATATTCAGTAAATACTTGTATTTACTGGAAATATATGAAATGTCATGCTCCATCAATTGAAATAAATTCAAAAGTAATGTCTGCAAAAACTAGTGCAGAAACAGAATGCACAACATTTAAACCAAGATAACGCAAAAAAAGCATTGATATTTCATTCAATGCTTTTCTTTCATTTAAATTTTTTAAAGTATTACACTTCATATCCTGTATCAATAATTGCTTTTTTCATATCATCTGCAGAAACTTTAGCAGGATCATATGTTACCGTTCATTACCTTTGTCAAGGTCAACAACAGCTTTCGATACCCCATTTAATTTCTTTAGTGCAGTTTCGACAGAAATTTTGCAATGATTGCATGACATTCCTTTAACATTTATAACGATAGTCTCACCTTTAGTTCCAAACAGGCCCATAATCCATCTTCCCCTTTTATAAAATTTAAAATATATTAAATAAATATTATATCCAAGCAGCACACATTTTATCAAAAACTTCCTGCATCAACGTTTTCTCCTTTTTAAAAAGCTTATAATTGCGGGTATTAACGATATGACAATTATCGCAATTGTCACCAATCCAAAATGGTCTCTCACTATTTGCAAATTCCCAAAATAGTACCCACCTAAGGTAAAAAGTAAAACCCACAGCGTTCCTCCTAATGCATTGTAAAACAAAAACTTAAAATACCTCATTTCTCCAATCCCTGCTACAAAGGGTACAAAAGTTCTAATAATTGGTATAAACCTTCCTATAACAATAGTAATAGAACCATACTTTTCATAAAAATTACGAGCTTCTATCAGATGCTCTTTTTTTATCAATTTTAATTTTTCTCTTTCATAAATCTTTTCTCCAACAAATTTCCCTATATGATAGTTTACCGTATCTCCCAATATGGCAGCAGATGCTAAAAGTATAATCACATAAAATACATTTAAACTGCCAATTGCCGCAAATGTCCCTGCAGCAAAAAGAAGAGAATCTCCAGGCAAAAAAGGCGTCACCACAAAGCCTGTCTCAAAGAAAATAATAAAAAACAAAATGCTGTAAGTCCATGTACCATAAGTTTGAATAACACTGCCTAAATACTTATCAAGATGCAATACAATATCAATTAAGTTTTTTATAAGGTCCATCTACTCCATCCTTTCATATATACAGTAATTCTAATTCACAGCATTAATTATACTATATATATGAAAGGTTTTGTAAAAATATATGAAAATTTAATAGAATTTTAATCTTCTCCACCCCAGTGTCCATGCCTATGGCGCATACCTCTATAACCTCTTTGTTCTTCTTCATAAACTCTGTAATTTCCACCTTCCACTCTTATCGCTTTACCATTAACTAAAGCATCCGCTACTTTTTGTCTAGCTGAATTGATTATTCTAAAAAAGGTGGGTCTCGAAACCTTCATCATATCAGCACATTCTTCTTGCTCTAAACCTTCCAAATCCTTAAGCCTTATAGCCTCTAATTCCTCTACTGTTAGTATAACTTCATCTAACATAGACATAGGCACACCTACTGGTTTAAAATGAGTTACATTTGGTTCACTTCTAACCCATCTGCATTTTGGAGGTCTTGGCATTTTATCACACCCTATTGTTTAATAAATGACGATTACTTTAATATTTTATACTTTTTAAAGAAAAATATCAATCCTTCATAAAAGCTAAAAACTTTTCAACAAGAATAGGGTCAAATTGTATCCCCGCCATCTTTTCAATCTCTTTTAGCGCTTGCTCTTTAGAAAGCCCCTTCCATTCTTTATCTATCATCTGCACGTAAGCATCTACTATAGCCAAAATTCTACATTCGTAAGGAATATCCTCGCCTTTTACAGCAAGTGGATAACCTTGTCCATTCCACCATTCATGATGCATTAAAATCATATCCGCAAGATGAGCTAAATCAGGAGAAGACATGGCAATTCTATAGCCTATTTCACAATGTTTTTGAAATTCCAATTTTTCTTCTTCATTTAAGTTGTCCACCTTATCTAGTATTTTATCTGAAATTCCTATCATTCCAATATCATGAAACTCAGCCAGAAGCTCTAAATTTTTTATCCGCACTCGAGAAAGTTTTAAATATTCAGCAAAATTCACTAAAATTTCTTTGACTGCCTTCAGATGCTTTTGTAGTTTAGGCTGGCGTATTTCAAACATCTTTAAGATAGAATCTAATACTTTTCTATAACTGCTTCTTTTATGAAATAGTTTCTCTCTGTACATGTTATTATCTGCTTCTTTAAAAACTTCCTCAATTTTTTTAAAACTATTATTCTTCACTGCATAGCCTATTGACATACTTAAGGGTATGTTTTCTTTTTCAAAGGCAAATTTACTATTTTCAACCATTTTTCTTATTCTATCAACCGCTTTTTCTACAACCTCAATGCTAGCGTTAGGCAGTATTATAGCAAATTCATCTCCTCCTATTCGGGCGATAATATCCTGTCCTCTAAAACATTTTCCTAGTACATCCGCCGCCGTTTTTAACAGCATGTCTCCTGCCTTATGCCCCATCGTATCATTGACAAGTTTTAGACCGTCTACATCGCATATTATGATTCCTGTGGGTATAACATTGTTTTTCTCTATAAATGTCATTTTCTCTTCAAAAAAGTTCCTGTTGTAAAGCCCCGTTAATATATCATGAGTGCCCAAGTGTTCAAGCCTATCTTGTGTTAACTTCCTTTCTGTTATATCTCTTATTATCATCATAATAAGCTTTTCATTTTCAAACTCAACTTTTGCAACATTGGCCTCCACATAAAACTTGCTACCGTCTTTTCTCTTATGTTGTAAGTTCAGCAAGACACCACTTTCATCTCCCACATCTAACAATTGAGTCAACTCCTCTTTCTCACAATCACAAAGCTCAAAAATATCCATCTTTAAAAGTTCTTCCATTTCATAGCCATAAGCCTTTATTGCAGCTTTATTCACCTCTATAATCTTACCATCTTCATATTTTGCAAATAAAATTATGTCATTTATATCGTCAAAAAGAAGTTTATATCTTCTTAAAATTTGTTCAGCTTTTTTATTCTCTGTTATATCGTGAGAGATAAAAGATATACCAATGTATCTCCCTAATTCATCTTTTAAAGCTGCAATTGAAACCAACACATTTATGAGTTTCCCATCTTTTCTAACCCTTATTCCCTCATAACTTTTTACATCTTCTCCTTTTAACAATCTTTCTAAAATGTTTCTTATCTTTTCTCTTTCAAAATCAGGAATCACCATATATATGCTATTGCCTATTATTTCCTCCGCCTTGTAACCGTATATTTTTTCGCACCCTTTATTCCACGTCTGGATAATTCCATTAAAGTCAAAAGTCCCAATACCTTCTTCTGAAGATTCTACAATAAATTCATACTGCTTTAATAATTTTTCATATTTTCTTTTGTCACTTATATCTCTAAAAACCATAACTGTACCAATAATATTACCTTGTGAATCTTTTATTGGAGAAGCAGAATCTGCAATTGATATAATCTCCCCATTTTTTGATATTAAAGCTGTATGATTTGCAAGACCTGTAGTATTACCAGTTTTTAAAACTTTTTCTATTGGAACTTCTGCCTTCTCTTTTGTATCTTCATTGATTATGTTAAAAACCTCATCAATTTTCTTACCTAATACTTCTTCTTCTTTATACCCTATAAGCCTTTCTGCAGTAGAATTCATAAACTCTATATTGCCGTTTGCATCCGTAGCAATAACTCCGTCTCCAATGCTCCGCAATGTAGTTTGAAGCCATTCTTTTTCTCTATTCAAAGATTCCATAAGTTCTTCTTGTTTGTTAAAGATAATGGCTAACATACTGTTTGCAATTTCATAAAAATGCATTAGTAAAACAATCGCTAATGTAATTTTTAAGGAATACAAAAGGTCAAAATCAACTAAATAATTTATTAAATTAAAGTGTTTCACTATGGGATATGTACATTCACGAATGCCTATTAAAACAAGTAATATTCCTATGATTAAACCAGAAATCACTTTTGAGACTTTGAAATTTTTAAATATCAATGTACCAGCAAATATACTCACAACTCCTAAAAAAACATACATTGGAATCACAGCTATATAATTACTGATTCCTAAAATTTTATTTACTGAATACCACCCTAAACTTAATGAAATAATCCATAGACCCTTTTGCAAAAAATTTACTTCAAAAAAAGATTGAAAACCATAAGTAAACAGTATAGAACTCGTTACAAGCAAACCATATACTATCACCTGTGTCAAAAATGTATTAGACAAATCTCCATATTCTATTGCATATTCTATAGCGTATCTTATTAAATCAAGCCCCCATGCACTTCCCCAAAATAAAATATACTTTTCTTTTTCTGCATTATGTACTATTAAATAAAATACACCTAATATCAGTAAAATTAATACTTGGTAATTTAGAGTAAAATGTATATTATTAAACATCTTATTCCCTCTCTCCCTAGAGAAACAAATGTTTCTAAATACATTATAAATCCATTTTCAATTTATGTCTATCAGCAAATTTAGTTTGATAGTGTCAAGATACTGTAGGATATTTTTAAGACAACCCCTGTAACTTACTTAATTCAGGGCTTCGTCTTATCATGTTCTTTATATGACTTGCGCGTATTTTATTGCTCTTAAAATCCTATATATTGGCGTTACTTTCCCTATATTCAAAACTGTAATATTATTTATCTTTTCATTTGTAGACGTTTTAATTCTCCTTACCGCCTCTTTTATTTGCTTCTTCGTTAATTTGTAACTTTCTGCATTTATATTCTCTCTCTTACCCCATTCTATTTCTCTTAGATCTCCTCCATTCTTGCTGAATACTCTTAATTTCGCCATTAACTTTAAT
>NZ_FQUR01000021.1 GCF_900129115.1 Thermoanaerobacter uzonensis DSM 18761
TGGGCCGTGTCTCAGTCCCAGTGTGGCCGACCACCCTCTCAGGCCGGCTACCCGTCGTCGCCTTGGTGAGCCGTTACCTCACCAACTAGCTGATGGGACGCGGGCCCATCCTTAAGCGGGTTCCCCCTTTCTTCATATGGTGATGCCACCTTATGACCTTATCCAGTATTAGCACCCCTTTCGAGGTGTTATCCCGGTCTTAAGGGTAGGTTGCCCACGCGTTACTCACCCGTCCGCCGCTATCCGACACTTAACTTGCGCTAAGTGCCGAACCGCTCGACTTGCATGTGTTAGGCACGCCGCCAGCGTTCGTCCTGAGCCAGGATCAAACTCTCAGGTTCATTTCCTTGCTCTTCTCTACACCTTTTTTCGCCTCACTGTCCATTTTTCAAGGTCCCTCCGCTGCTTCACCGCAGCTCCTCTATATTACCAAATCTATATCCCTTTGTCAATACCCTCTTTTGCTGTCTTGCCGCCTCAGCAGCGACGTTTATTAATATATCATTTTTAAAAGAATTGTTCAATCCCTATAAAACTCCATTATGTCGAAAAATAACGGGAAATGTTCATGTTTTTTTCTTTATACTCTTTTTTGCTGACTTTTATTCTTCTTTACAGTTATCCTTCAAAGTGAAAAACGTCTTTTTTTATCGCTGTAAAAATTCTTTTGTCTATCTCAGGTATTTCTTTCTTTAAATCTATTATCAAATTCCTTATATAATGTCTTGTCGTATGTCCTTCAACAGGGCAAGGGTTCTTTACAACAGGCAAATTATTCTTTTTCACCTCACTTCTTATGTCTTTTTCCTTAACATATATCATAGGTCTTATTACAGTAATTTTTGACCTGTCTAAAAAAGAAACTGGCTCAAAGGTATGAAGCCTTCCATTGTAAAACAAATTCATGATAAAAGTATCTATCAAGTCATCATAATGATGTGCTAAAGCCACTTTATTGCATCCTTTTTCTTTAGCAAAATTATTTAAGGCTCCTCTCCTTAAATTTGCACACAAGGAACATGGATTTTCTTCTTTCCTGTAATCAAATATTATCTTTTTTATATCTGTTTCTTTAATATAAAAAGGTATCCCTTTTTCTCGGCAAAAATTTTCTACAGGCGTTGGGTCAAAATTATCATAACCTAACGTCAGCATCAATCCCATTACATCAAATTTCACCGGATAAAAATTTTTAAGGAGATGTAATCCATATAAAAGGGTTATACTGTCCTTTCCTCCTGAAACACCAACAGCTATTATATCTCCCTCTTGTATCATATTAAAATCTTGAACTGCTCTTCTTATTCTTCCAAGTATTTTTTGCATACTATCACCCTCTCAATATTAATACTATTCACAGGAATATGTCAATACAATTGAATATTTTGGCTAATTATGATATAAAAAAGTTATTAGAAGTTATGAGGAGAGATGTTATGGCAGACGTTATATTAAGAAACACAAATATTAAAAGGATTTTAAATGGTCACCCTTGGATATACAAAACTGAAATAGATAGAATTGAAGGAGATTACACTCCAGGTGGAATTGTAAATGTTTTAAATCACAAAAAAGAATTCATAGGAAAAGGATACATAAATCTAAAATCCATGATAACTGTCAGATTATTGACCAGAGATATTAATGAAGAAATAGATGAAGAGTTTTTTCGAAGAAGAATTAAAAGAGCATGGGAATACAGAAAAAAAGTTATGGACAATTTGAGCTCCTGCAGAGTTGTATTTGCAGAAGCAGATTTTTTACCCGCTTTAATCGTGGACAAATTTGGTGACTATCTTGTTTTGCAAACTCTTGCATTAGGTATAGATAAATATAAAAATACAATAGTAAAGCTCCTTGTTGAGATATTAAATCCCAAAGGCATTTATGAAAGAAATGATGTAAATGTAAGAGAACTAGAAGGGCTTCCACAGCAAAAAGGATATTTGTACGGCAAGTTTGACACAATGCAACAATTTGAAGAAAATGGAATAAAATTTTGGGTAGACATCGAAAATGGCCAAAAGACTGGGTATTTTTTAGATCAAAAAGAAAACAGAAAAGCAATTCAAAATTACGTTAAAGATGCAGAAGTTCTAGACTGTTTCAGCCATACAGGCTCATTTACAGTACATGCCCTTCACTATGGTGCAAAAAGAGTTGAGACAGTCGACATCTCTGAGGAAGCCATTGAAATCGCAAAAAAGAATGTAGAACTCAATGGTTATCAAGAAAGATGTAATTTCGTATGTGACAACGCCTTTGACCTATTAAGAAGATATGACAAAGAAGGTAGAAAGTTTGATACTGTAATACTAGATCCCCCTGCCTTTACAAAAAGCAAAGAAACTGTAAAAGACGCATTAAGGGGATACAAGGAAATAAATTTAAGAGCATTAAAAATTCTAAGAGAAGGAGGCTTTCTCATCACCTGCTCTTGTTCACAGCACATAAAACCAGATATGTTTTTAGGTGTCATTAAAGAGGCAGCCAATGATGCTAAAAGAAATGTAAGACTTGTAGAACAACGTACTCAATCAAAAGACCATCCAATATTATTAGCTTCTGAAGAAACTCAATACTTAAAGTGCTTAATTCTACAAGTCTTATAAAAAAGAACACTTTCCCTATTTTTATCATATTGTGTAATAGGGAAAGTGTATAAATGAGGTGAAAAAAATGGAGAGGCAACAGCTGGGCTCCAGGCTTCTATATGAGGGTACCGTCGGATACGATGTCCTTCAGCTTCAAATGATTCTTCAAAGTTTAGGCTATGACCCTGGTCCAATAGACGGCATTTTTGGACCAAGAACCAAAAACGCTGTTATGAGATTTCAAAGGGACAATGGCCTTAAAGTTGACGGAATTGTAGGACCTGAGACAATGAGAGTTATAAATATGCTCATACCTTAAAATTTCCTGCTTCCCGGCTTTACAAGAGGAATGCCTTCTTTGCAAAGGGGACATTCCTCTTTTTCATATGTCTCAACATACAAGCTTACCACAGACTTAAAAGGAACTTCAAAATTTACCTTCCCGTCACTTCTATCAACTATACTTCCAACTCCTATAACATTGCCTTTTAAAAAATTAACTAAATTTATAACTTCTTTTACGGAGCCTCCTGTAGTCACTACATCTTCTACTACAAGCACATTTTCTCCTTCTTTGATTTCAAATCCTCTTCTTAGCTTCATCATTCCTTCTTCTCTTTCTGCAAAAAAAGCTTTTGCTCCAACCTGACGAGCAACTTCATAGGCCAATATAATTCCTCCAATTGCAGGCCCTATTACAACATCTATTTCGTGGCCTTTAAATTTTAATGCCAATTCTTTACTAAAAATTTCGCTGTATTTAGGATATTGAAATATTTTCGCACACTGCAGATAGGTATTGCTATGTTTTCCTGATGTTAATAAAAAATGTCCTTTGTTAATTACTCCTAACTTGCTAAAAATCTCTAAGACTTCTTCTTTTTCCATTTTCTCATCCCCTTTAATCAACCTTTAAAGAACCTATAATCTCATTTATGTCTTCTATATTGTTTAAAACCATGTATTGTTTTATTCCCTCAATAACTTCAATTGTGCAATTGGGATTTACAAAATTACAAGTGCCAATTGCCACTGCCTTCGCCCCCGCAATCATAAATTCTAATGCATCTTTAAATGAACTTATGCCGCCCATACCTATAACAGGAATTTTCACGGCTCTCGCTGCCTCATACACCATTCTAAGGGCAATAGGCTTTATAGCAGGTCCAGACAAACCCGCAATCACGTTCTTAAAAATGGGGGTTCTTGTATCAATATCTATAGCCATCCCTGCAATTGTATTAATTAAAGATACAGCATCTGCTCCTCCATCTTCTGCTGCTTTAGCACAAACCCCAATATCCGTCACATTTGGTGTTAATTTTACAATAACAGTTTTTTGTGTAACTTTTTTTACTTCTTTTGTTATATTAAATATATCCTCAGGATTTATTCCAAAAGCCATACCACCTTTTTTTACATTTGGGCAGGAGACATTTATTTCAATTCCATCAACACCATCTATATCAAGCTTCTTTGCCATATAAGCAAATTCCTCAATGGTTTCTCCTGCAATATTCACTATTACAGCAACATCATAATCTCTTAAAAAAGGCAGCTCTTTCTCAATGAAAGCATCTACACCCGGATTTTGAAGTCCTACACTGTTTAGCATTCCACAAGGAGTTTCATAAACTCGTGGAGGTGGATTACCTTCTTTAGGTTTTATTGTAAGTCCTTTTACAACTATCGCTCCTAATTTATTTAAATCAATATATTCTCCGTACTCTCTTCCAAACCCAAAAGTACCTGAAGCTGTCATCATCGGATTTTTTAACTTAAGTCCCCCAACTTCAACTTGCAAATTCAAAACTCCACCTCCTCTGCCCAAAAGACTGGACCATCTTTGCACACTCTTTTGTACTCAAAACCACTATCTTTTTTCACTTTGCAAGCGCATACAAGACAAGCTCCTATGCCACAAGCCATCCTTTCTTCTACCGATATTTGACAAGGAATGTTATTTTTCAAAGAAATCTCTTTAAGAGCTTTTAGCATAGGTTTTGGTCCACAGCCATATATTATGTCAATCTTATCAATTATATCTTCAATTCCTTGTGTCACCATTCCTTTTTTCCCAAAACTTCCGTCCTCTGTCGTGACAATAACTTCTCCTAAATTTTTAAACTCCTCCACAAGAAAAATTTCACTTTTAAATCCCAACGCAATATACAAATTTTTTGCTTTGATTTTTTTAGCAAGGTATAGAAGGGGAGGAATGCCTATTCCCCCTCCTACTATTAACACATTTTTGTCCTCATATAGTTCAAAACCATGTCCGTGAGGACCTGTTACTTCAATTGTATCTCCTTTTTTCATTTCGGATAAATTTTTAGTACCTTCCCCTTTAACCTGATATACAATTGTCATTGATTTGTCATCAACAGAGCATACGCTTATAGGCCTTTTTAGAAAAGTCTTGCCTTTGCAGTCTACCATTACAAATTGGCCTGGAGAAGGTATTCCCCCCTTCCACTCATATACCAATTTATAAATGCCACTGGCTATCTTTTCATTAGACAATATCTTGGTATTCATCTTTCACCTCAACAAGCGATGTATTTTCTTTTAACAAGCCCATTGTTAATCATACCTGTCATAAGAATTACTTCTGCTCTCGCCGCTTGTGCATACTCATATTCAGAATATACATCTTTCCAGTAAGGACTTTGATATGCATAGATAACGCTCCGGGAAGAATTTATTATCGCGCCAAGTCCATTCTCATCAAAACAATCCATTATATCTTCAACAGTCCCCCCTTGTGCCCCATAGCCTGGCACTAGAAAGAAACAATTTGGCATTTCCTTTCTTAGCACTTTTGCCTCCTCTGGATAAGTTGCACCTACTACTGCACCTATAGAACTATAGCCATATTTCCCAACTGCTGACTTTGAAATTCTATTTATTATTTTAGCAACTCGTTGATATACGTATTCTCCTGTTGCAGTTTTTATATCCTGTATATCTTTAGAACCTTTATTTGAAGTCTTGACAAGTGCAAATATACCCTTATCGTATTTAATCGCATCTTCTACGTAAGGGATTATAGTATCTTCACCCATGTAAGGATTTACAGTAATCGCATCAAACAACTGGTTTTGCATATATGCTTTTGAATACATTTTTGCAACCTCTTGTATATCTCCTCTTTTAACATCCGCTATTACCATAAGCCCTAAACTTTTGGCGTATTCAGCAGTTTTGAAAAAAGCTTTAAATCCTTCTATCCCATAAACTTCATAAAAAGCAACTTGGATTTTGACCGCAGGCACAACATCGTAGACTGCATCTATTATACCTTTATTAAAAAGGTATAAAGCTTCAGATATGCCTTCAATATTTTCTCCTTTTCTCTTAAAAGCAACGTCTTTTATAAATTGTGGAGTTTTTTCAATTCTGGGGTCAAGCCCCACTACAACAGGGCTTTTCTTAGCTTTTATACTCTCAATTAATTTATCAATAAACATCTACACCATCCTCTTATTGAAAATTTATTCATTTTATCGCATAAATATTCCTTTATTAATTATACCTCAATTTTTTCAATTTTTCTATCCCTTGCATATTTTATTTGACCTTCAACTATTGTGTATTCCACAACTCCTTTAAGCTTCATACCATGGAAAGGTGTGTTTTTTCCTTTTGATTTAAATTTATCTTTGTCAACTACATACTCTTCATAAGGGTCTACAATCACAATATCCGCTGTCGCCCCTACCTTTATTCCACTGGATATACCCAATATATTTGCAGGATTTATGCTCATGTATTTGACCAAATCTTTCATGTTTATTTTCCCTTTTTGTACAAGGAAAGTATTTATCACGGAAAAGGCTGTTTCTAAGCCTGATATTCCAAAAGCAGCCATGTCGTAAGGCACTTTTTTGTCATCCTTAGTGTGAGGGGCATGGTCTGTCGCGATTGCATCTATTGTGCCATCTTTCAATCCTTCTATTAATGCTTCTATATCCTCTCTTGTCCTTAAGGGTGGATAAGCTTTTGTGTTTGTATCGTAATTGTAGACTGCTTCATCTGTCAAGGTAAGATTGTGAGGAGTCACTTCAGCAGTTATTTTCACTCCCTTTTCTTTCGCTTCTTTTATAAGTTCGACACTTCCCTTTGTTGAGATATGTGCGATGTGAAGCCTTACACCAGTTGACTTTGCAAGTATGATATTTCTTGCAAGCATGACTTCTTCTGCTTCATGAGGTATTCCCTTAAGTCCAATCATTGTGGAAATTACTCCGCTATTCATTACACCTTCTCCACTTAATGTTTTGTCTTCACAGTGAGTTATCATGAGTAAGTCATACATTTTTCCGTATGTCATTATCCTCTTCATAAGCCCTGCGCTCATTATTGGAAAACCGTCATCAGATAAGGCAACAGTCCCTGCTTTTTTAAGTTTGGCCATCTCGGTTATCTCTTCACCTTTCATTCCCTTTGTCATAGCTCCTATAGGTAGTACTTTTACAACTCCTTCTCTTTGTGCAATGCTTTTTACATATTCTACTACTATTTCATTGTCTATAGGAGGATTTGTATTTGGCATGCAGGCAACAGTAGTATAACCTCCAGCTGCTGCAGCCTCTGTACCTGTTTTAATAGTCTCTTTCTCTTCAAATCCCGGCTGCCTTAAATGTGTGTGCATATCTACAAAACCTGGGAGTACATATTTACCTGTCGCATCAATTACTACTGCATCCGAAATTTCTATATTTTTATCTATCGCCTTTATTATTCCATAGTCTATTAATATATCCGCTTTAACTTCACTTCCAAACCCATCTATTACAGTACCGTTTTTTATAATCATCCTCATTTTAATTTCTCCTTTCACAAAGTATTTTTAAAAGTGCCATCCTGACAGCGACTCCGTTTGTCACCTGTTCTTCTATGACAGAATACTCAGCATTTGCTGCTTCTGAAGTAACTTCAACATTTCTGTTTATAGGCCCTGGATGCATCAATATCACATCAGGTTTTGCAAGTTTCATTCTCTCTTTATTTATCCCAAAATATTCTCTGTATTCGTCAATTGATGGGAATAGTCCACTTTTTTGCCTTTCCAATTGAATTCTTAGTCCCATCACTACATCCACATCCTTTATAGCTTCTTCCACATTGTAGTTAGCTTTAACTCCCATTTTTTCTATTTGGGGTGGCATCAAGGTGGAAGGGCCTGCAACTCTCACTTCCGCCCCCATCTTTTTAAGACCCCATATATTTGACCGTGCAACTCTGCTGTGCATAATGTCTCCTATTATCGCCACTTTTAATCCTTCAAAGCTTTTTTTCTTTTCTCTGATTGTCATCATGTCCAACAAGGCTTGGGTGGGATGTTCGTTTATACCATCTCCTGCGTTTATGATAGAGGCATTTGTGTATTTTGCCATAAGATGCGGCGCTCCACTCATGTTGTGCCTTGTTATTATCACATCCGCCTTCATCATCTCAACAGTCCTTATGGTGTCTATTAAAGACTCCCCTTTAGCCACACTGCTGGTTGCCACTTCTATATTGCCGTAATGGGCTCCTAAATACTTTGCTGCCATCTCAAAAGATAGTCTTGTCCTCGTGCTAGGTTCGAAAAAAATCGTCACAACTGTCTTTCCTTTTAGTATCTGTGAATATTTTTCTCCATTTAGAATTTTTTTCATCTCCTTTGCAGTATCTAAAACTTCCAGTATTTCTTCTTTCGATAAATCCTTAATGCCTAATAGGTCTTTTCTATCCACATTACCTTCCTCCTTTTAAAAAAAGAGTAGTAACCACATCACAATAATGTGAAATGGTACTACTCTTTTTGTATAAAATATTCTCTTTTGTTAAAATTAGGGTTTCAAATTTTGGCATAAAAAATCCTCCCTTTTTAGAGTTTAATGCTCCGGGAGAATATCTATCATTCTCCCTTTTTAGCCTCACTGGGCTAAATTAAAGGTGCTACTTTTCAGTTATTACCACTCTGTTGACTTTGTCTACTTCCTCCAACATCACATTTACTATTTCATTTTTTGATGTTGGAACATTTTTACCCACATAATCTGGCTTTATAGGCAATTCCCTGTGCCCTCTGTCTATTAATTCTGCCAGCTGTATTGCCTTAGGCCTCCCTAAATCGATAATTGCATCCATAGCAGCCCTTATAGTCCTTCCTGTGTATATCACGTCATCCACTAACACCACTATTTTACCTACTACATCTACACCTATATCTTTTTTCTTCACTAAAGGCTGTTCAAGGTCTGTTGTGAGGTCATCACGGTATAGGGTGATATCCAATGACCCTACTGGAGGCTTTTTTCCTTCAATTCGCGATATATACTTCGCTATTCTTTCTGCTAAAGGCACTCCTCTTGTCTTAATGCCTACCAAAACCACATCTTCAATGCCTTTATTCCTTTCCACAATCTCATGGGCTATTCTTATCAAGGCTCTGTCTATGGCTTTTTCATCCATTATCTCTGCTTTTATCTTCAACTTCACAACCTCCACAAAAAAGCTTCTTGCACTGGCAAGAAGCTTTTTATGCTACATATAATTATGCCAACCTTGCCAGCCTCACAGGACTGCTTAAAGGACTTCGTTTTCTATATATTATCACATTCTTTTCAACTTGTCTATAGGGAATATTTAAAAAAAATAAAAATTGTGCTAAGATGTTAGTATTGACACCAATATTAAAAGAAGGATGTGACAAAATGGAAGTAGGAAAAGTACCTGTAGAAATACTAAAAAGAAGTGTTTTCCCTTATCTGGGCGTTAAAAGAAAAGAAGTTTTAGTCCACTCCCAATTAGGAGAAGACAGTAGCATAATCGATTTCGGCGAATACGTGGCGGTCCTTTCAACAGACCCCATAACAGCAGCAGACAAATTAAGCGGCTTTTTATCTGTCATAATATCCTGTAATGACTTGGCTTCTTGTGGCGCAAAGCCAATTGGAATATTATCAACTATACTGCTTCCTGAAGGTACTGAAGAAGCTACTTTACATGGCATCATGAAAGAAATAGATAGAGCAGCAAAAAAATTAGGCATTGAAGTTTTAGGAGGCCACACAGAAATAACCTCTACAGTAAACAAGCCTATTATAAGCACAACAGCAATTGGCATAGCTAAAAAAGGAGAATACATAACCACAAAAGGCGCAAAAATAGGCGATGATGTCATAGTTACAAAAGCTTTAGGCCTTGAAGGCACAGCAATTTTAGCAACTGACTATGAAGATTTGCTGCTAAAGCACTACGATAAAGATTTTATCTTAAAAGCACAAAGTTTTATAAACGAAATAAATGTCATAGAAGAAGGACTTACTGCAGCACAAAATGGTGCAAGTGCAATGCACGATATAACAGAAGGGGGAATATTGGGAGCAGCTTATGAAATTGCAGAAGCCTCTGGCCTTGGCATTGAAATATATGAGGAAAAATTGCCAATACGCCATGAAACAAAAGAAATTTGCCGTTTTTTTGGCATAAACCCTTTAAAGCTCATATCCAGCGGTTCAATGATAATTACTGCCAGTGACAGCAGTAAAATAATCGATGCTTTAAATAAAACTGGCATATCAGCTACAATTGTAGGTAAAATAACAAAAGAAGGAAAATACTTGGTAACAGCCCATGGGAAAAAAGAGATAACTCCTCCTGAAAGAGATGAGATATACCTTGTAAATAAAGATAGGATTCCCACTTAATCCTATCTCAGATTAGACAAACTTTCGAAAATAGGATATTTTGCAATCGGTGCGACTTGTGACAAAGCGATAACAAAACTTAATGAGACCGAGGGTGGAGGCAGGGCCGAAGCCAAGGATGGCGGAGGCGGGCACTAAGACAAGGATGTCGAATGTGCACGGTACCCTGCCGGAACCCGAGGGTCGAGTTTAGTTTTGTCGCTTTGGAACACCGGAGTGACGATGCAAAATATCCTATTTAAAAAATTTTTTACTTTGTCAACAAACTGAGATAGGATTCCCATTCAATCCTATCTTTATTTATTTCTCAAAATCTCTATCAATTTTTTAAAATACTCAGGAAGTGGAGCTTCAAACTCCATATACACTCCTTTTGTAGGATGCATAAATCCTAAAACACGTGAATGTAATGCCTGCCCTTCCAACTTAAACTTTTGCTTTTTAAAACCATATATTGGGTCCCCTACAACAGGATGACCAATATAAGCCATGTGCACTCTTATCTGATGAGTCCTACCTGTCTTTATAACCGCCTCTATCAACGTATTTTCTTTAAAACGCTCCAAAACTTTGTACAATGTAAGAGCATATCTTCCATCCTCTATTACAGCCATCTTTTTTCTGTCAACAGGGTGCCTTCCAATAGGTGCTTCAATTTTCCCCTCTTCATCTTTTATAACTCCCTCTACAATAGCAACATATTTTTTAAAAACACTTCTCTCTTTTATTTGATTAGAAAGGCTTATGTGGGCCTTATCATTTTTAGCAATAACCATCACACCAGAGGTATCCTTATCAAGCCTGTGAACTATACCCGGCCTTAAAATGCCGTTAATTCCCGATAAATTTTTGCAGTGGTAAAGAAGTGCATTAACAAGTGTACCACTGTAATTACCCGGTGCCGGATGCACTACCATTCCCTGCGGCTTATTTATCACAATTATATCGTCGTCTTCATAAAGAATATCCAAAGGTATATTTTCTGGCAGTACATCAATTTTCTCTACTTCTGGGATATTTACAACAACCTCATCATTCTCTTTTACCTTATAACTGGGCTTTACCGTTTTACCATTTACAAAAACAAGCCCATCCACAATCAATTTTTTAATATAAGACCTTGTGTAATCTAACTCTGCCGCAAGAAAAACGTCTATTCTCTTTCCCTCATCCTCTTTTTCTCCTTGCAAAACTATCTTGTCAACTATGTTCATCACATCACGCCTTCTCCTTAAAAATCATAAGATATCCTAATATAATAGCTCCTATAACTATAAAAGAATCTGCAACATTAAAAACCGCAGGGAAAAATTTAAAATCAATAAAGTCTACAACATATCCCAATCTAACTCTGTCAATAAGATTTCCAATAGCACCACCTAAAATCATAGCAAGTGTATAATTATACACACTATTTTCCGGCAATTTAATCATAGAATAAATCAACACAGCTCCTACAATTACTGTTATTATTATAAAAAAAAGAGTCTTATTCTGAAGCATCCCAAATGCCGCACCTTTATTCTCCACATAAGTAAGATGAAAAAAATTCTTTATAACAGGATAACTCCCTATAGGCATAAGATATTTCACTGCGAGATATTTTGTCACTTGGTCAAGCAAAACTACAAACGCTACAATAATTATCTCCAACGTCAATTCCTCCTATGTATTCATTTGTTTTTGTAACCATATTGCTGTACGAATATATTATACAGGAAAATTACAAATTAAACTATAGCTTAATTTATAATTAAACCTTCTGCAAAATATTAATCTATGTCTGTAATGAATAATTAAAATTAAATATTTCCTTTAAACACAAAGAATCTAAATTTTATGCAAAACAAGCCATCCAATATAAGGCGCTTATTGCCTTAGATGGCTAAAAAAACTAATTAATTTTCTAGTCTATAATCTAATTATTTAATTCATACTCTCTCTTCAAAATAGAATACATCTTCATATCCCAAAATCTCCCTTTTATAAAAACTGTTTCTCTCAATATCCCCTCAAACTTCATACCAACTTTTTGCATTACTCTCTCAGAAGATATATTTTCCACCTTGCACCTTGCCTGTATTCTATTAAGATTCAACTTTTCAAAGCCAAACTCTATTATTTTTTTAACTACCTCTGTCATAAATCCTTTATTCCAGTATTTTTTACCAAGCACATACCCTATTTCTCCTGTCATATTCTTTTCATCAATAAATACATATCCACATGTTCCAATTAATTTACCATTTTCTTTTAAATATAATCCCCAGTCTGAAGGCTCACTATTTGCATATTTTGACAACAAAAGATTAATAAACTTTACAGAATCCTCAATACTTTTATGATATTCCCATGATACATATTTTGTAACTTCTGGATCCCTTGCGTATTCAAACATGTCTTCCGCATCTTCTAAACTTATTTTCTTTAATATAAGCCTTGGAGTCTCAAGAATGGGTTGATAAAACTTTTCCATATTTTTCGCTTCCTTCCTTTAAAATATATACAATTAATTTTCACTTACAAATTCAGTAAATAACCATTTTTCTTGAGCCAGTCTTCCTGCTTTTTATAATCCGGCATTAACATCTTTACTTTTATCCAGAAATTCTTTCCATGATTTCTTTCTTTAAGGTGTGCAAGCTCATGCACAACAACATAGTCTATTACAGAAATAGGAGCCATTATAAGTCTCCATGAAAAGTTTAAGTTTCCATTTGAAGAACAGGATCCCCACCTTTTTTGTGCAGACGTAATATTTATCTTATTGTATTTTAAATTACTCTTTTGTGCATACCACTTGACTCTTTCAGATATTATATTAAATGCTTCTTTTTTATACCAATCAATAAAGACTTCTTTTGCTTTATCTAAAAAATTCCTTGATAAATAAAAACCATCTTCAAGTTTAAGAGGAACCTCCTGATTATCTACTATATAAAGCTTATAATACTTGCCAAGATATAGAAAACCTTCCCCATTAACAAATTCTTTTTTTAAAACTTTAGGATCCCTTGCCTCTATCTCCTTCTTTTTCTCCTCAATCCACCTTGAATGCTTTTGTATCACATCAAAAATCGTCTTTTCATCTATACCAAAAGGTGCTTTCACTATAAGAGTAGCATTATCTGTAATCTGCAATGCTATTGTCTTTCTTTTTGAACGTATTATTTTCTCAATCTTTATGTCTAACATAATATCACTCCCTATAATGGCGATAAGCAAGTTCTAATAATCTTTGTGCTATTTCGTTTCTTTTGTTGTATATAATATTTGGATCTAAATTGCTTGTAATGTATACTCCTTCATCTTCCTTAACATTTTCATGATAGTTTTGAATGGGAGAAATTTTTTCAAGTAAATGTGAATAAATATAGCTTTTTAAACGTTTTTGCTTGGTTGGATTATCCCAAAAATCAACTGCTTGTATTTCTCTTTTAATCATCTCTAATACATCTTTTGTTAGATCAATTAAAAAGTTTAGATCTTTATCTGAAAGCTCATTAATTGATTTTTTACCAAATATTTTATCTTTTAATACTCCAAAAAATGGCATATCTTTTTTAGGGTCAAAACCAAAGGTTTCCTCATTTTCTCTACCTTTTTTTAGTTCTTCTCTCACTTTTTCTAATTCAATATATAATTCATCCCATTTCCCTTTATAATCTTCAAGAAGTTTTTTTAACCTTTCAGAAAATCTTTCATATAATTCTGGATCTTCCTCAAAATGTTCATTAATGTACTCATTAATTGCAATCTCTAATTCTTGTGCTTTTGCCTTTATTGGTTTTTTATTAAGACTATCAATAAATTTATTTTCAAGAAGTGGTGTAGGAGGTATTTTAGGATCTACACCTTTTGATATCAAATACTCTTCAATTATTTCTCTTACTTTATTACTCGCATCTCTTACGCTTAACTTGCTGTCTCTATATCTATTTCTTGCAGACTCTTTTATAAAAGAAATTATTTTTAAATCGGCAAGATATTTTAAGCTTTCAGGATCTGGCAAAACTTCATCCATAGCCCGGTTAAATTTTCGAACAATATCTATAAACTCATTTCTGACTTTCTCATCAACTAAAATATCAATACACTCTTCAATATTCTGACGCCAATTTTTTATTCCGTTTTTAGTGAAAAACTCTCCTATTAAATTATGATAAAACCTAAGAGCATCAACACTTTTTGCTTTATTTATTACAACTTCTGATATTTCTTCTATATCTTCATCAGCATATATAGAAAGTGCTTCTTTAAGGTGTTTTAAAACTCCAACATAATCAACCACAAAACCACAGGATTTATTATTATAAGCTCTATTAACCCTTGCTATAGCCTGCAGCAAATTATGTCCCTTTATTACATTATCAAGATACATTACCTGTTCTATCGGTGCATCAAATCCGGTTATCAACATACTTTGAACAACTATTATCCCAACATTTCCACCTTTATCAAAAGGAAGTTTGAAGCTTTTAATTATAGTATCGTGTTTTTGAGGATTGGTATATTCTTCGTATTCTGGAGGATCGTTTTGATCTTTTGATATAACAACACCTACTTCTAATCTTTTTAATGTATCCAAATCAATTTTTGAGTTTTTCTTCATCATCTCATTTATTTTTTCTTTAAGAGCATCTTCTAAAGCATTTTTATACCTTATAGCTGCAAGACGGGAAACTGCTACAACCTGTGCCTTAAATCCATTCGGAAATACATGGGTAATATAGTGTTCTATCATATCTTTAGCTTTATCACGTATTACCTCTTTATCTTCAAGATACCCTCTCCATGTAAATCTTCCCATTAACATCCTTTTTGTATCTTCATCTGCATCTTTAAAAACATCTTCAAATTTAGCATTTGCTGCCTCTTCATCTGATAGTTCTGCACTGTGTACTCGCCCTTCATAAACTATACTTACAGTTACACCATCTTCTACAGATTGTCTTATACTGTACTTATCTATATAATCTCCAAAAGTCATTTCAGTTTTATCTATTGGCGTACCTGTAAAAGCAATCTTTGTAGCATTTGGCAGGGATTTTCTTAAATTAGCACCCAAATATTTATATTGAGTCCTATGGGCTTCATCTATCATTATTAAAATTTTTTCGGATTCATTAAGAACTGGAAAATCACTTTTAAGCTCTCTTTCTTGAAATTTGTGTATCATTCCCATTACAAGCTCTGGCGTATTTGTTTTTAAAGCTTCTTTTAAATCATTTATGCTTCCCGCAACTCTTACAGTAAATCCCACATTTTTAGATGTATCATTTAATTGCTTTTCAAGGTCTTTTCTGTCTGTAATAAAAACAACTTTATAATCTCCAAATTCAGGATTATGATATAATTCCCTCACAACAAACATCATTGTCAAAGATTTACCAGAACCCTGAGTGTGCCAAATTATACCTCCTCTATCCTCTGGCGTTTTACCTTCTTTCAATTTTTTTATTATCTTCTTTGCAGCTCTAAATTGCTGGTATCTTGCAACAAATTTAACAACTGTACCTTTTGAATCCTCTTTAAAAATTGTATATGTATGAAGTATATCAAGTAAATTTTCTTTCGAGAGCATTCCTTGTACTAAGACCTGCTGGCTTGTAATGTTTTCTTCTCCTATATCGGATAAAGAATAAGGATAAGGATCTTTCCACTCAACAAAATGCTCATACTCTGATGTTATTGTTCCATACTTCGCAACTTGGTTTGATGTAGCAATATTAAAAATATTATACCAAAAAAGTCTTTCATTACCTTCAATTGCTCCCCTTCTATTACTGTATCGCATAAGCTGCTCTATTGCTTCAGAAATCGGGTCTGATATTGCAGGCGATTTGCACTCAACCACAACAACGGGCAATCCATTTACAAAAAGGACTATATCAGGAATAATGTGTTTTTCAGTTCCTGTTATATTTACTTTAAATTGTGATATTGCAATAAAGGAATTATTATCTATACTTTTAAAATCAATTAATCTAACTGTTGGACTTTTTTCACCAGTTTTTCTGTTTTCTGATACAGAGGTATTTTCTAAAAATAGGTCGTGGATTTCCTTATTAGCCTCTAATAAAGAATTAGAAAGGGGTGTTGCAATCTTCCTTATTACTTCATTTATCTGGTCTTCTTCTATCCATGGATTTATTTTCATTAAAGACTCTTTTAAAATACTTTCAAGAATTACATCTCTAAAACTTTCTCTAAATTTAATGCTTTCTCCATATAAAGGCTCTAAAGAAGAGTTAAAAGACAATATTTTTCTGACTTCTTCAGGATTATCTTTATTTTGCCTATAAATTTCCCATCCAAGTCTTTGAAGTTGTGAGAGAAATTTATTTTCAACATAATGCTCCTCATCCAATCTCATCTATACTTTCCTCCTCAATAAGATGGTTAACTCTGACTTTACCTGTAAGCAGATCCTCCATAAGTCCCTTTTTAATCCCTTCAAGCTTTTCTTTGTAAGCTTTTTCTTTTTCTATAACTTCATCTATTTGGGATAAAACTGTGGCAATACGTTCTTGTTCGGGAATGGGGGGTAGGAGGATTTTGAACAATACAAAATCTTTTTGGTATAAATGGTTAATAGTAGATCCAGCTTTAAGGTTATCAATAAATTTATCAAAAATAAATGAAGTGAGAACATAATACAGATATTTAGGATAATAAATGTTGTTAATCGATCTTAATACAAAAACTCCAGTGCCTAAAGTTGCTTTCTTGGGTAATTTATCAATATATGCGACTTTCCCAATCGTTCCATCTTTAGTGACTAATATATCTTCGGGTTTTAGTTGGATATTTTTATCCATGTTGTATCTTTTCTCACTTACATAAAAACAACTTTCCCATTTAATTTTGCTATTTTCAAAATTTACTCCTGTAATTAAGTAATATTTTCCATCTTCTAAGTATTCTTGAGTGGTCAACCCTTGCCAGCCAATTCTTCCCTTCAAAAAACTTACCTCTCCCAATCTCACAACTTCCCACTCTTCTGGTATCTTTCCAAGAGGTGAATCCTTGAATTTGTGAGTTTTTTCATTCCTTATTTGCCAGTTTTCATCTATGCCCTTTGTTAGTAAATCATGCATTAGCCCCTGTTTTATGCGATTATATTTTTCTATTATTTTATCTGTTTTTTCTATTGCCTCATCAACTGTTTCAAGTATCTCAGCAATTTTGTGTTGTTCGGGGAGAGGAGGGCTAAAAACAATAAAATCTCTAATAAATTTTGATGTTAAACCAGGCTGTGCTGAACCAGAAATCCTTTCTTTAATTTGATTTTGTCCAAATCTAGAAAACATCCAATAAAATAAATACTTTTGATTAAAATTCTTTTTACTTCGAATAATAAATAAATGTTCATTAATTGCAATATACTCAGCAAATTTTTCCTTTAATATTGCTACTTTACCTGTATTTACTCCATCTTTATTGATTAATATATCATTTTCCTCTGCTTTTCCTTTTTTCATAAGCTTGTAAAATTTATCTGGTATATACTTTGCATTATTATACGAAAAATTTATTTTTCCATTTTGCGTAATATGTTCTCCTCCTAAACTCGGTATACCTTTATCTAAAGCACCACCTTTAGGTCTTAATCCCGAAATTAAAGTAACATCTTTTTCAATAAAATTTTTTTTCCATCCTTCAGGCAGTTTAATATTTTCATTCATAAATATATCCCATCCTTTTTAAAAATTCATCTAATTTCTTAACTTCTTCATCTCTATCATTTCTTAATTCATTTAAAGAAACTTTATATTTATCCCATAAGTTTTCAAAAATCTTTATTAATTCTTTCTTTTCTTCGTTTAAATATTTCTCGAGTTGATTTTGTATGAGTTCAAAAAATTTTTCAAGTAAGAGTTCCTTTACTTCACTTTCTGTTAGTGTTTCAATTTTCTCATCTATCTTTTTCTCAACTTCTTTTTCTTTGTCGTTTATAGCTTTTTTTATTTTTTTGATTTCTTTTTCTTTTTGCTCAATTTTTTCTAATAAATTACTCCATTTTATGGCTTCTTTTCTTGAGATTTCATTATTTTGCTTGTTTAAGTCTTTTATCATATCCTTTAAAAATTCCTTTACTTTATTTGCAGTTTTATCGCCTTGCTCTTCTTCATCCCAGTCTTCCACTTCTTCCAAAATCTCATTCAAATCTCCTTCAAGCTCATTAAGATTGCTTTCCAGATTTTCGATTTCATCTAAATCTTCTTTAAAATATTTTTCCTTAATTCTATCTCTTTCAATTAAATTTTTGTTCCATCCATTGTTTATTATGCTTTTGAAGTCATAAACAAGGTCTTCCCACCAATTTGCAAATATACCCGCAATTTTAAATTCATCAAAAGTACCAATTGGCAGTAAAGTATTTTTTAGTTTAGCTAAAGACTCATCTCTAAATTTCCAGAGATTATTTTTCCCATAAAATTGCTCAATTTGTAGCTTAACATCATTCCACCAGTCATTTAGTCTTTCTTCGTGAGTTAAAGCAAGATTTTTTATTTCAGTGGAATCTTCAATAACTTCTTTAATTTGATTTTTTTCTTTTATTTCATCTTTAAACTCCAAATAATCTTTGTCTTTCTCATCAAGTAAAATCTCGTAATTAATATGCAATTTCTTAAATTGTTCTTCATAATTTGCTACTTCTTTTTTAGGTATACCACCAAAAAGATGTGCATGAACATCGTTAATTTCTATATCTGGAGAATTATCCACATACCTTCTTATATTAAGGTTAAAGTCATTTTCTTCAATCTCTTTGATATCAACCAATCTTGAATATTTGGGTATATCTTTTTTACTGTCAAATACATCAACTATTTTTTCTATGTCTTCTGGCCTTAAAAAGTTTTGGCTCCTACCTTCTCCATATTCTCTATCTGCATTTATAAATAAAATCTTGTTTTTTAGATTTTCTGGTTTGTTTTTGTTGATCACAATAACGCAAGCGGGTATGCCTGTATTGTAAAAAAGCTTAGGGGGTAAGCCTATAATTGCTTCTATAATGCCTTCTTTTACAATTTCTTCTCTAATTACTTTTTCCTGACCACCTCTGAATAAAACTCCATGAGGCATGACAGTTGCCATAATACCATTATCTTTTAGGCTCGCAATCATGTGCTGTAAAAACATAAGGTCAGCTTTTTTTCCTGTCTCAGGTGTAAATCCATATTTAAATCTTTCTTGAAATTGCATATTTGCACGTGTATAGTTTTCTGAAAAAGGTGGATTTGCAAGCACTATGTCAAATTTTTTTATATATCCATTTTCTAAAAACATAGGAGTTGTTAGTACATCTTCATTCTCTATATGGGCATCGTTAATACCGTGTAAAATCATATTCATTTTACATATAGACCACGTCAATCCATTGTTTTCCTGACCATATAGTCCTAAATTGTTTGTATTTTGTCCTCGTTCTTCTACATAATGAAATGCTTCAATTAAAAAACCGCCGGAACCTACTGTTGGGTCATATATTAACATGCCTTCTTTTGGCTTCACAAGTCTTACCATTAATTTTTTTACATGAGAGGGCGTATAAAATTCCCCCCCTTTTTTGCCTGCCGAATCTGCAAATTCTTTTAATAAATACTCATAAGCGGCACCAAGAAGGTCAGGGAATTCAAAGTTTGAAGGAAGTAATTCATATTTATTAAAGTGATTTATAAGGTCTATAAGCTGCTGGTCTTTAAGACGTGACCTCCCCTTTACAGCATTAAAATCAATATGTTTTAAAACACCGTCAAGTTCAGGATTTGCTTCCTCTAAAGCACCTAAAGCTTTATTTAACTTATTGCCAACATCTTCTTTAAATTTTAGTATATTTCCCCATCTTGCTCTTTCAGGTACAAAAAAAGTATCACCATAAGAACTTGGGTCTTCCAACAAGTCTTCAATCTGTTCTTTTGAAAAACCCATTTGTGTAAATTTATTTATTAAATCTTTTCGTTTACTCTCAAAAACATCTGAAGTATACTTTAAAAAAAGCATGCCAAATATATATTCTTTATATTCGGAGGCATCCATTTTACCCCTTAAAATATCTGCCGCCTTAAACAAATGTGTTTCAAGCTGTCTTAAACTTATTTTATCGCCATTCATCAATGTACCTCCTAAAGCAAATAATATTTTGTCCTTTTAAAACTGTATCTATATATATTCTACACTATCTATGTATACTCCTTCAATTTTACGATAAAAATCAATTTTGCATAGAAAACTAGCCTTTTTTAATGTAATAATAATGTTTTTAATATTTTTAGTCATTCTTCAAAATAGTTATTATCAATTCTTTTTATCTCGTATAGTTCTTGAACGATTACACCAACATTAAAATCTATCATATATTCAGCTAATCTGTACCCGTCTATTAGAATTATTTTTTTAGTTGTTAACCTTTCAACATACTCTTTGGCTTCTTTTGTAAAATTAGAAGTTGTTATAAAAATACCTTTACTCGCCCCATGTCCATCTAAAGCTCCTGCAAACGCCTGAACGTCTGGTCTTCCAACAGGTCTATCTTTCCATCTTTTAGCTTGTATATAGATTTTATCAAGCCTTAATTTATCTTCATTTATTATACCATCTATACCTTCATCATTTGTTTTTTGGGTTCTTTCTTTTGCTTCTTCTTTAGAACCCCCATATCCCATTTTTATTAACAAATCTAATACTATTTCTTCAAACTTATAAGAATCTACTTCTTTTAGTTTTTGTAGCAATTCGTCTATTAGAGAATCTTTTATTTCATTATAAGCATTGCTAATTCTTTCAAATGGGGTCATATTATCTTCTGGCTCTCTCTTATATCCATCTGGACCTTTTACCTCTTTATGCAGTTTAAATTCTTTAAAACTATCATATTTCATTAGATATTTATAGTCTAAATGCTTAACTCCCTCTGCCAACAATTTACTTCCTTCTTCAGTAATTTTGAATTCTCCTCTCTTAGGAGACTCTAAAAGCCCCTCCTTCTTTAAATACGTAGCCGCCCATCCAATTCTATTATAGAAAATTTTAACACCACTTTCACTTCTTGAATTTACTTCTTCTTCTGTCAAGTTAAATACATTTTTAAGTTTTTCTTCTAACTCTTTATATTTGTGTATTCCACCATCAGAAAGAATTTTAAGTAACGGTAACATAATCTCTTCATATGTAGGTATAGCCATCTTATCAACTCCCATGTAAAGCATATTTATATATATTCAACAAAACTTTGCAAAATCCTCTAAAACTATACATGAAAATAAAAACAGGCAATATGTATTAATGTATGCCTGTTTTTTATAGCATATAATTTTATAATATAATTAATCTATCTTTGTAAATTTGCCCTTAATAAGCCGATATTTACTTAAATCAATCCCATTAAAGTTTGAAATTTTACTACCTACCTTTATAAAATAGCCTGCTTCTTGAACTCTTGGTATATTCTGTGTAAAATCAAATTCTGTAAGGAGTTTGATTTTTCCTTCAAATTTATTGTAAACAACACGAGTTTACTTTTTCATAGCAAACTCATGAGTATAGCTTTCTTTTTTTATATAAAATTAATAAAAACCTTTTTTGCTAGATTTTATACAATATTTATTGTATCACCTTTTCCGGTTTTGGTAAAACAGGCCTATCTTTGTATTCATTACATGTATTCCTCCTGGAATCAGAGCAAATACAGCCATAATCCGAATCGCCCTGTGGACATTCTATCATCATATATCTTGTTTTCTTAAGCCAATTAGTAATCTTTATATTATTCCAGTTTAACATTATTTTTAACTGTTTTAGCCTTGGAGTTTCCCAAAGGGAACTTGCATTGCCCTTATCATTATTAGAAATGTTTCTTAAAATATAATTTTCAAATGCTTCTTTAAAGTCATTTATTTCACCTGTTTTATCCTCATCTCCTAAATTCCATGTATCATTATTAAACAATGATGTATATCTTGCTTTTCTATCAAATATAAACAAACTCGGTTTTATTTCTATACTACCTAAACCTAATGGTTTGCCCATACCGATCTTGTGATAATGATTTTCTTGTAAATCTAATACAAATAGTAATGCACCTAATTCTTCCTTTGTAAGATTTTCAAAACGTATACGTGATTTGAATTTAACATTTCTTTTAATTGGTTTTATAATAGTATGCTGAGTATCATTTATTACTTTTCCTTCATTCCAACTATATTTGTCTGCTGAATTATCAGGTGTATTCCTATGCCAGTAAAGTTTATAGCCTCTAATAAGTGTATCTTCATTGTCCCAATGTTTTATATCCGTTAATTTAGTATTTTCTCCATCAGGTTGCTCTAAGTAAAGCTGAAAAGCTGTAGGTTTTGGTGATGCAAGAATCTTAGGCGATGTCTCTTTCATAAATATATCACTTTGACCCTCATCTAAAACAGCATCTTCAAAAAATATTCTACTTGCCCATTTGCTCTCTTTCCCAAAAATAGCTTCTGCAAAATCTGTTATATTATCTGATTTTAAGTTTTCGGGTACATGTTCACCTATTGTTAAATCATAAGGCAATCTAAAGAATCCCGTATGACCAAATGCTGTTTTTTTATTTCCTTTTTTATCTACATATTCAACATAAAATACAGGAACACCATTAGGTAATTCTACTTTTTCATTGTTTGGTAACGTAACCTCTTTATCCTTAGCCATTTTTAAAAGGTCATAGTATTCTGGTAAATTTCTATTTATATCGTTTTTATAGTCTTTTATGTCATTTTCGGATAACTCTATAAAATTATCTAAACTACTGATAGATTTTATAATCCAATTTTTTCTTTTCATATTTATGTATCCAGACCATATTTTATAGCTATTATTATATTTTTCAAGTACAAACTCTTTAGATGTATCTTTAAATCTATCATAGCTTGCTGGAATAATCTTATACTTCCCATTATCATATACAAGATATCCCGCCTTTATTTTATCTTTATCAATCTTTGAAGAATATAGATCTTTTAGAGAAGACTTCTTACCTGCAACGTCTCTATAATATAACCTTCTCTTATCTTCAAAAAAATTAAATTTCCCAAAAGAAACTATCTCTACTAAATTTCTAATCATACCTCTCAAAGAACTGCCAGGAATTATTGGTGATCCACTTTTCATAGAAAAAAAATCACTTTCTTCTTTATCTCGCCTTATATATATAGGTGTTTTTGTTGTAATCGTAATGTCTATATATCCTGAATATCTATCATCATGAAATTTATTAAATTCCGGAATATCCTGTGCTTTTACTACACATTCATTTAGTGGAATAAAATTATACGGAGCTTTAGCAGGTATTCCAAATTGCGTTTTTTGTTGAGGTTCATAGTTTTTCTGACGATTTTCTGTTTTCCCTTTGTTTTTATAATTTAAGTTTTTCGGTATATTTGACTGATTATTTTCTTTACTATTATCAAAAGTTAATAAATAATCATATCCTTTTTTTGTTTTTTGTAAGCTGATTTTAGTTTTTTCCATAATAATAACCTCCAAACATTAAATAACTGATATTTTTAAAAACCTACTGTCAACAAAACCAGCTTGTCCAATTTCATTGTAGCCTATATAATTTCTCGTATGTAACACTAAACTTTTCTTATTATTGTTTAGGTCCTCAATTGAGTTATTACCTATAAATTCCCTTGGTACTATATATCTAATTCCTCTTTTTTCAGAAACTTCTATAAAATTACCTTTATCTTCAAATTTACTTCCATACATTATTTGCTTAGCATCAATATATTCTATTTGATTCTCTTTTGCATCAGCATCTTCTTTCCTGTATCTATATTTAAATTTGTTTTCTGACCTCCAAATATACAATTCTTCCTTTTCATTAAATATTCTCATTTTTTGAAGATATTTTTTAAAATTAGGTGATTCATTATTGTAAAATTTGATTTCACCATTTTGTACTGTTCCAAATAAAACTGCATAATCAAGCCAGCATACTATATATCCTTTGCCAACATCTTTTATTTTTTGAATAAATGCATCATTGTTTAATTCATTGTCCATATCTTTTTGTTCAACTTTTGAATAAATTGTTTTGATTTCATAAATATCATTTAGCATCCCAATCCCTCGCTTTTTTTAAGAATTCTTTAACAAAATTTTCTAATTTCTCTTTATCTTTATCATTAACTAATACTTTGTTTGTCCTTTTATCATCTTCACTTTTTTGAATAGTATATTTTTCTACATTATATTCAATTTCTATCCCTTTACCTTTTAAGACTCCTCTTCCTATATTTTTTTCTCCGCCAATAGGCAAATCTTCATTCCATAAGTCTTTCAATACTAAAAGTAAAAGCCCAATTTCCCAGTCTTTTGCATCTTTAATTTTTATTTTTAATCGCACATTTTCATCATTATGCCAAAGAGGTTTAGATTGAAATAAAGCACCTGCAATTACTCCTCCTGTAAATCTATCAATCTTTATTCTTGCCTGCTCTTTTTCAATCACATTCTCAACTATACTCTCATCAATAATTACTCTGCTTTTGTATTTAGTCTCTTCTTTATTTTCTGTATCAGCCCAGCCAAATAATTTTTTTAAATCATCATTTTCTTCTTGATTATTCTTGCATAATGTGTTTACTATCTTAAAAGCTCTCGATCTTATCGCACCTTTTAGTGAAGTTCCAGTTAAAACATTTTTGCCATTATATTTTATGTGTACTTTATCCGGATCTTTGGAGTCCGTTGTATATGAACTTATAATAAGTGAGCTCTTTATTGAAAAATCTGCAGTTATAATACAATCAGCATTATCTTTTTTAGAAAGTATATCTATCTTGCTTAAATCAAGTTCTATCTTCTTTAAATCAAGTTTATCTTCTGGCAAATACTCATTCTGTAAGAATTTCAAATAATTTATCCCATCATTAGGAAAATCAAATTTTAATATCTGAAAGTTTTTTAACTTAAATCTTCCAAATCCTTTAGTAGTAAATGCACCAAACTGAACATTACCAGCCTCAAACTCAGTAATTATAGTTTTTAATATTTTTAGAATATCATTTGTCTTATTTTTAAAGCTTTTCCTTATCTTAATTTCAGCTTTAAATTCAAATTCTAAGTCTTTATTAACTATTTCATAATCATATTTTGCTTTCTCTTTTGCAGTTCCAGTTTTTTCATCTATTGCCACACCATCTCTAACAGTTATCAAGTCTTCTTTAGGGTTGTCCATAATTTTTAAAATCTTCAAATCACTAAGAATAAAATGACTTTGAACAGCTTTATTGTTATTTAGATTTTTAGAACCCCAAAAATACTCCCATGTTTCTTTATCTTCTTCTTTAAAATTTTTCGAAATATGGTGTCTTAATGCCCCCACAAAAGAAGTTGCTGGTATATAAGGATTGCCATTCTCATCTTTTATAATTTCTATATCAATAATATCACCTTTACCCGTACCAATTACAAAAGGTGAAGTGTTTTCTAAAATACCTTCTATAACAATAATACTTGCAAGTTTAGAATTATCATTCATCTTTTTCTCCCCCCTGCTTTTTAAATAATCTTAAATATCTAAAGAAGCTAATCCAGTATGTTTTTGACAGATTAAAATTATCCAACTGTATCTTTAATTCTCCAACAGCTTTTGATAATTTGTCATAAAATTCAATTTCATTTGAATTATTATTAAAAATATCTAATTTATATAAATTATCCCATAAATTTAAATTTTTTAAGGTTTCACCAGCAGGCTTTTTCTCCAAATCTTTTAATTTTGTTTTCCAATCATCAAATTTATTAGTTTTAAACAGCATCCCTTCAAGCCGTCCTATTAAATTGTTTGAAATGGTTTCTTTTCTGTTTTTATAATCCTCTGCTTTTTCAAAAGCTTTAAATTTTAAAATTTCTTCTGCTTTTTGTTTTACTATATTTTCTAAAATAGCCTTTGAATATTGGATGATTATTCCCTTATGTCCATCTTCTTCATCATATTTCCTCTCATAATTTTCTTCCAAAGACGAATATACCTTGACCCTGCCAAATCCTAATTCTGTTTTTTCTCCAAAACCATATATTAAAAGAGAATTTAATTTTTCTTTTAAATCATTACAACCCTCAATTTTTATTTTGAATGCAGAACCTGGTGAATAAGCTAATTCACGCGTATTTTTCATTCTCCAAACACCAATAAAGTTTTCAACATACTCGGTTTTTGCAATAATTTTTTCTACAGTAATATTGAAACAATCAAAGTGTTTTTTTAGGTAATTTTCTAATGCTTTCACAGATATATCAGGAAAACCCCATTCGTTATATAAAATAACAGGAGAAGTTGCTACTATAATAAACTCATCTTTCACATCTTCTAAATCGTCTGTGTCTTCTAAATCGCCAAATTCTATATTTACTAAGCCATATTGTGCACTTTTTGATCTACCAATAAAAGAGGTAAAGTTGTCACCAAATATTCTTTTTATTTCTTCAAGGTATCCCTCATCACCTATAATAAATCCTTTGAATTCTTCTCCTTCGTTTATTGCCTCATAATAAAAGATTTCTTCTCCTGTAGCATGTCCTTTTTCTCTGTTTCTTGCATTATGAAAATAAAATGTTGTTGAGACGTCATGGGAATAAATTTTATCGCTATTATAATAAACCATTTTATTCACTGGCTTTGTTTTTATGCTTTCAGGAACTTTTTCTAAAATATTGTACATTTGATCGGAATCTTCTCCTTTTTCTTTATGTAAATAAAGTGCTGGGTAGTAAGTTTTATCTTTTTTAAAGGGATATGCAGAAGTAAATAAAATCTCATTTTTTAAAAATAAATTATAAAAATTGTCATCTTTATGGGCAGCATTACTTAAATTAAATTCCTTTATAAATTTATTCGCAAATAAACCTCTAATTGTTGTAGATGGTATATATTTTTCTGTATTAATTGTGTTTTGCTCTCCTATCTCTTTTGCTAATACAATCGGAGATAATATAGTTATTTTGTAAGATAATTTTTTTATATTTCCTTTTTTATTAGCATTAAATTTTCCTGAATCAGAAGATTTAATCTCTTCTGTGATATTTTTATCATTATCATTATTTAAATATTGAATAGCATCATCAATACTGCTAATTTTAATATCTTCAATAGTGCATTTTATTTCACCAAATCCACGATTTCTTGATGTACCAATTCTTTTTAGATTAATTGCAGCCAAATACAATAGAGCGTTTTCTTTTTTGCTCAAAGAAGTTATTTCATAAAGTTCACCTTCAAATTTTAAACCTGGCTTTAAAACTCGAAATGTCCTAAGTGAACCCTCTTTAGCAATTTCACCATCTTCATCTATAGAAGTTTGCTGCCTTATAGATGTATAATAAGATGCAATTTGAGAAGGATGTATAAAAATGTTATATGTGCTTTTTTTATCACGTTTTAAGTTTTCAACTTCTTCTCTTATATTCTCATAATCATTTATGTATAAATTACCTATATGCAGCTTTCCTTCTACAAAACCATCTTCCCCAAATATGCTTTTAACAATACTATAATCTTCTAAACCTAACATATCGCAAACTTCTTTTGCACTTTCTTTTAATACACCTTTTACACGTCTTGAAGGAATGTAGGGAAATCCAAGGTCATCTAATACTACATCGCTATCTATTATACCTGCACCTTCTCCAGAACTTGATAACGTATATGATAATAATTTTATACCAATTTTCATAATAATCCCTCCGGATAAAAATCTATAAGCTCTATAGCATCAAAATATGGTGTCTCTTTGTTTTGCCATATATGTTCATGATAATACATTCCTTTTATCTGTGGTAGCTTTACTCCTTTAGCTTTTAATTCTTTCACATAAATTTTCGCATTATCTTTATCTTCAAATAAAATTTCTCTTAATTTCATAATTTTATTTTTGGGAATATTTTTAAATTCTTTAACAATATATTTTAAATTTTCTAATGACTTCTCTTCATTTGTTTTGTCAACCCGATAAGGTCCAAAATGAAGATTTCCATTTACAGTTGATAAATGCTTATTTATAATACCATCTAAGCTGCCGCTCCAACCAGATGAAGAGATAAAAAAGTCAATATAAGAACCTTCCTTTTTTCTCGATTCCTTTTTAGCTTTGTCAATTAAACCTTCTGCTAACTTATAAGCCCTATAAAAGGGATATTTTGTCTTTACAATACTTACCCCCCCACATACAGATAAAGGCTCGTTATTTATGCTGTGATTAGCAAATTCCTTAATAAATATTTCAGCTAACCAAATCCCCAATCTGCCATCTGAAATAAAAGTTATATCATCCCCGCCTAAGACAATGGGTCTTATTGGCAATATAATCTTTCCATTTTCCGTACTTAGTTTAAATTCTCCATTCTTTAAATCAAAAGCTTTATTTTTCTTAATTTGTTTTATTAAAATCTCTATCATTTTTTTAAATGTCTTTTCTGTAGCATTTCTCACGCCAATCGACAGCTTCCTATATTCTGAAAGACTTTCGCATTTTGAAAATCTCTCACCCATTTTATTCCCATCAATATGCACAACAGCAATATAGTCTTTGCCTTCTTGTTGACCTAATTTTTCGATGTCATTTGTTAAAGTATATTTATCATTGAGTATATCATTTATTTTATCTATCATTTCATCTTTAGCTTTGTCTGAAAATTTTAATTTGGTCCAAGCTACTGAAGAAATGTATTTTATTTTTGCATCTTGTTCGTTAAAACTTTCGGCTCTTTCTGGATCCTCAAAATTTTCTGCACTTTCATTAGTTCTTGGACAATCAAGTGTAAAACCATATTTAGGTAATGTTACATTAGGGGAATATTTGTTTTTATTTTCTCTTAAATTCTCGTGTAAATTTTTCATAGAATTTTTAAAATTATCTAAATCAAAATCGTGTATTATTCCAAAAGCTGTTTTTAAACCTGGCACTTTAACTAAAAGAAGCTTCGTATAATTTTTTATAAATTCTGTAGTTTTATATTTATCTTTAAATAAAACTAATGCATTCCCTCCGCCTATATATCCTATCTCAACTTCTTCACTGTCTTGGTTTATTTTGATATTTGTAGGATCATTTTCCCATTCCTTAATGTCTATATCCCTACTAAACGTTACTTTTAAAGCTTCTTTTAAAATATCTTCATATATTTTTTTAACCAAAAACGATGCACCAATATTTTCTTTTAGCTTATTGCTTAAAAAAATATATTCCTGTATTGATACTGTATCAATTAAAACTGCACTTAATTTCATCTAAATACCTCCTCACAAATTTTATCTCCAATATCTGCCCAATCATCTACGCCGAAAACAACAATCTTATCTTCTGCTGTTCCTGTTACAAAGGATAAATCTTCTTGCAATTTTTTAGTACCTCTATTGCTATCCTCTTTATATTCTTTTTTTAGTCCTGTTATTAATATTGCTTTACTTTCATCGCCACCTATTTGTCTTACCCTATGGATAACTTCAAAGCCTTTTAATTTGCACTCTCCTTGTCTTGTTGAAGTTGTTAGCGATATTCCTATTAATTGGTAGCCATGATTATACAAATATCTAATTCAAAATTGGGTGAATTTTCCTTACGTGCTTTTAATGATATGCCAAAATGTTTTCCTTCTTGTAGTCCTCTATTCAATAATTCATTTCTTATTTCATTATAAACATACCATTCAAACCATTTTCCATCTAAAAATTTAACAGTATCTTTTATACGATCAGAAAACAGTGTATTGCTTATACTGTCATCCGGTATCCATAAGTTTTTTCCATCATTTATTCTTTTACCTTCAGGAAATGCATTTAAAATATCCCAAATAAAATTAGGAGTATAATAATTAAATTTAATTATTGGTAAACAATTATGTTCAGAAAGATTATCAATGTGCTGCTTAAATTTACCTTTATTTTCCAAAATTTTATCAGGTCCTTTAAAAATTTTTCTAAAAGGATCCTCCAACCATTTTAGAAATTCTTCACCTTTACCACCTTTAATAGCATTTTCTATTTCCTGTGATATATTATCAAAACTATCTGCAAATTTTTGCTTATAACTATATGTATCATAAATTTCAAAACTAACATCTTTATCATACAAATGAATTGACAAGAGTGTCTTTATGTCTATTTTTATTTTATCTTTTAGAATTATATCTTTTTCATTATAATCATATACAAGTTTATAACTTCTTGCATCTAAATAAGAGGCATTAAATTTGTCACCAAACTTTTCTTTTAGAAAATTATACACATGAGCAACCATTGTTTTTGTACCACCAGTATAATTTAGATGAACTTCATCAATCTTTTCTTTCGGAAATATTTCTAAATCATTTCTTATACTCTTTGGATTAGATATATCAGAAAGAGGTAATAGGACACAATTATTATTTAAATCTAAATGTTCTTTTAACTTTTCAGCATAATCCTTTGTACTACTCTGATTAATTTTATCATTTCTTTCTGAGTAAATTAATACAAATTTATTATAATTTTCTTTTAAATAACTTCCTACAACATAATTTGGCAATGGATTTGTGCCTATAAGTAATACCAAGACTTTCTCATTCACAGTTTTAATCCCCCTTAAACAAAAACATTATCTTAATTTTTAGAAGTTCAAATTTAAACTATATATTTTTCTACCTTATTTATTAACTCATTTAATTTATCTTCAAACTTCTTTGCATTCATTGGATTGTCTTTATATCCTGCATGATTAATATCATTACGCAAAGGTTTTATCTCTGTATATAATATTCTTATTAAGTTTTGGTAGTTTTCGCTATTTAACGTTTTTAAAATACTATCAACTACTTTTTTATTTTTAAGTGCTATTACTCTCCATTTATTCTCCGGTAAAGAACGATGCTTAATATATATAGCATTTTCAATAATCTCCCTTTGATTTTTATTATTTTTATCAAATCCTAATTTATTACAGAAAAAATTTATAATTCCTTCTTCGAGTATAGTAAAGCCCTGCTGTATAAGACTATGTTCACTGCACCATTTGACTATTTCAAGCATGTTTTTATTTTCATCGTCACTAAAATTTTTAAATCTATCATTTAACCTATCTATTACTGGTTTCATTGGCTTAATATATGCCTTATCTGCTATACGTACAGCGTATTCAAGTGTATTCTTTAATTCTAATCCACCCTTAGAGATTTCTTTACCTCTACATGTAGCAACATTTTTTGTGTATTTTTCTAGTTTTTGTGCAAAGTCACTTAATATATTTCTCTCATCTTTCATACCTTTAAGGTGCAACTCTTTAGTGCCTAATTTCATTAAATAATTTATGTGTCTAGCATCACCAGTTTCTATAAACCGATCAATTCCTACGGTCCAATCAAGTAGTCTTACAAAAGGTGTGAGGTCAAATATAGGAGCTATATCTGATTCTTCAATATCTTTTATTTCCTTACCAACTGCTTCTATTGCTCCATAATATATGCCTTTTATTTCACATTTTCTAATAAATTTGGCATAATTTAAAATAATTAGTGCCAGTATTGGAATTGAGCGAAATGAATGTGTAATATCAAATATTATTTCATCCCCCTTATCTATTTGTTCTAAAACTTTATCAAATATTTCCCAAAGTTCATTTTCATTTTGTCCTGAGGGTATATCAACATAATTAATACTTAGTTTGCCTTTATATTTGTCTAAAACCTGTTTTAAACCAGGATCATTTGGATATTTCTTATTTTTAAACCAATTTGCATTAGTAGCCTCTTCAGTTTTAAATATAAATATGCTTTCTAAATTAACATTATTTTTTAATAAAATATCAATAAGAGCTTCCTGTACATAGCAACTACTTCCACTTTCAATACTATCAAATTTATATTTACACTTAGTATAAGCTCCTGTGCCGAGAAATGAAAAAAACTTAATAGTCATTTCTATGTCCACCTCTCATATTTTCTAAATCTTACATGGGTAAATAATCTACTTACTTTTATGTTTTCACCATTTTTAATCTCAGTGATAACTTCTCTTTTTGTAGTTGAATAAACAGGAATCAAATCATTTTTTAAACAAAAATCAACAATTAAAAAAGTAGCTCCAAAATCTCCTTGTACAAGTACATAATCGCCTTTTCTTGCATTAATATTTAACCAACTAATTAAATCTTGTAAACAAAAAGTTAAGTTATCATCGTATGGAGAAATATCTGACCATTGGACCTTTAAATTATCTGGCAAATATACAAACTCATCTATGCCTAAATTTGCAATGGCATCTTTTTTTTGAAAATCTGTAAGTTCATGAGAAAATATTAAAAACATCCTTTTCAAATCTGTTTGCTTCATCTTATAAACCTTCTTTTCATTAAATTCTAAAAACTTTATTTTTTGACAATTTTTGTACTTCAAATATTAAATATTATCTTATATATCAATATTCTACATAACTTTCCAAATTCCTTTTAAAGAATTGTATTTTTATATAAAAATGTCGTTGAGTACCATAATAAAATGAAAAAAATTCAATAAGCAACCATATATTGAATTAGGTCCTACTTATTATGAAGAGAAAAAATCGTAATATGATTATTCGTCAATCTTTAAAAAAAGCTAGAGTCTTTAGGTCTTAAGGTCACGGTCGAATCTGCAGTGTCTTAATTTTTAATTTAACTTTATTAACCATTTATTTATCCCATATTTTTACATCGATATGGGTTTAGTTTTTTGTTGCCTCTTTGAGAGACACTATTTTCAGGATAGGTAGGCTAAAAAAGCTCCAGTAAAATCAAGGCTTCCGGGCAATTGAATAGTTTCAATTCCTTATAGGTAAGCTAAAAACTTA
>NZ_FQUR01000022.1 GCF_900129115.1 Thermoanaerobacter uzonensis DSM 18761
GCAATTGTTGTGGGTGTGCTTGCAGTTATATCGCCCACCTTCAGAGAGGGCATTGTGAACATGGTGCAGCACGCACTCGACTACGCTTCAAACTTCTTTAATAATGCCGTTCAGGGTAAGTGATTAAGATGATAAGAAAATTTTTAAAAGACAGAAAGGCAGCTTCTCAGCTTATCTCTTCAGCTGCCCTTATTCCTATTCTTCTTTTTATTGTAGCTTCTATAGCTAATATTTCTGTTGTGAGCAACATGCAGACGCTTGTAAATGAGGCAGCCTTTGAAGGAGCAAGGATAGGAATTAAGTCTGATACTCCAGAGCAGACTGCTCAGATGGCTGTAGCAAACTTTGGGGATGGAATAACTGGATGGAAAATAGGAGACAGGCTTTCTGTCATTACATCACTTAAAAATGACACGCTTACGGTAGAAGTGAGGTATACTTTCTATCTTTTAGGAGGATGGCAGAAAATTCTCGTAGGAAGAAGCTCTTTAAGGATAGGTGATACGCCGTGAGCACTCTAAAAAGATTTTTTCAGGACAAAAGAGGGGATGCTGTCCTCCTTTTTATGCTGTTTCTTACAGTGTCATCTCTCCTTTTCATGTACGCTGTTCAGAGCATATCAAGAGGGGTTGGAGCAAGGGAGGAGCTTGTTAAGATATGCGATGAAATAGCTTTAAATATTGCGGTATCTGCTGTACAGATGGAATATGCTCAGTCAGGTGATTTGGTTATAGACACTGGTAAGGCTTACTCTTTAGCTCTGAATACATTTAAAGATTTAGGAGTACCTGTTAAAAATGTAAGTGTAACTGTTAAGAACAGATACATTTACGTTACTGCTTCCGTTTCAGGAGAGATGTACGGCACTTCAAGAGATATAACCGTTACAGGCATAGCGAAAGCGAGGGATGTGAAGTGAAGGTGCTTATTGTTTCAAATGATAGAGAGTATGTCAGGAAAGCAAAAGAAATTTATGAAGATGCTGATGTGGCTTTATCTGTAGAAAGTGCTGAAATTATGACGAATAAGAAAAAGTATGATTTTATTGTGGGTGATTTAGTGAAAGACAGCTTTAACGGATATGCAGTAAAGGAGCTGAATGGAGAAAAAAGAAAAGAAAAAATACTTCCTTTAAGACAGGAAGTTATTGCAATATACTCCTTCAAGGGTGGTGTTGGGAAAACCACACTTGTTAGAGCTCTCTTTGAAAGTTTGGAGAAAAATATAAAAGTGCTTGTGGTGGATTTAAATTTTCGTGACGGAGGTTCGGACTTAAGCTTTATGCTGGACCTTCCTGTCCTTCCCCACATTGGAATGTGGCTTAAAGAAAGAACAAAAGAGAGCTTTTTTGAAAACTTAATTGAGTACAGCTCAAGTGTATATATACTTCAGTCTCCTCCTAAAGTAAGCCTTGTGAGAGATATTGAAGAAAGCGATGTTGATTCGATTGTAAAACTTGCGAGAAGCAAGTTTGACATAATAATTTTTGACCTTCCAGATGAGTTTAATGGAGTTGTTAAAACTGCGCTTGACAATGCCACAAAAATAGTTGTGCTGTCCAAGGGCACAGAAGGAGAATTTGCGAGGATGAAGGAGTTCTCTTATGAGTTTTTGACGATATTTGTTAAGCCAGAAAAAAGGTTTAAGAAGTATACAAAGCTGCTGAATTTGAAATATAGAGTCATTAGTAATTTTAGCAAAGAAATTGATGCGGTATGCGATTTTATTTTCTCTTGAGTAATAATTTTAATTTTGTTATAAAACCGCAATTTTAAAAAAGAAGGGGGTTTGTATGGTAGAGGTACATGTTTGGATATACTTTTTGACATTAGCAGGCTATATTATTGCAGGCTTTGTAAAAGGCTGGAGTGCAGCTTATCTTAGTGCAGGAGCTGTTGTATTCGGGCTACCTATAGTACTTATCGGAGCTTCAACTATTTGCGACAAGTTTGAAGAAACTGCTGTAAAGAAAAAAGCAGAGGAACTTTTGAAAAATGTTAAGATTGACATTGAAAAGATTTATGAGCCGGAAAGCTGGTATAGGGTTTATCACTGTACGCTGATAAGCGAAAAAATAAACACAAAATGCGCTGTAACATGCTATAAAGATTCAGATAAAATTCATTCTGTTCGGTTGTCTTCTGAATGGATAAAAGCAAACAAAGACACTTATCAAAAATATGGTTGGGCATTAAAAGAAATAGTTGCTAAAACATTCAAAGAAGCTTAAAAAATAAATTTTTACTTTTATTCCTAAAATTTCAGTTAAAGAAAATAAATCTTAAGGAGGTAGGTAAAAAATGAAGAGAGTCTTAAGCTTTGCTTTGATATTACTTATTGTCACTACTCTAGCAGCAGGCTGTGGTGATGTAAAGAAAGATACAGGCAAAACCGAAAATACTGTAAATGAAGCTGTTAAAAGTGAGAAGGTAAATCTTCAAAAAGAGTTCACTGCAGGAACTGTTGTAAGTTATAATAACAGCGAAATAGTTTTAGAAAGTAGTGAAGAAAAAGTTAAGTATGATTTTGCAGCTAAGAAAACTTTATTTGTTGAGGGAATGCCCAAAGACATTAAAGAAGGAGTGTTTGTGAAAATCATAAGAAAAGATGGTGAAAATTATATTTATGTCATCACTCAAGGCAGAAAAGAAGCTCTTGAAGATGGAAGCGCAAGTATATTAGGCATTTTGAAAGAAGCAGAAGATAATTATGTTTTGATAGATATAGATGGAAAAGAAGAAAAGTACACTGTTGCAGATAAAGCAGTTATGCAGAAATTTTCTGATGCTAATGAAGTGATGAGGTATAATAAAGATAAGCTTAAAAAAGGAAACTGGGTAATGGTACTGGTCGATAAAAATAATGAGGTGATAAATATAGTCTACTAATTCACCGCCCTCCGGCACAAAAAATTTTATAAATGCGTCGGGCTTGCGGTCAAGGTGCCTTCGAACATAAACGGCCTCCTCCCCGCAAGCGGGTCCCCTCCATTTATCCTTCGACTCCACCTTGACCCGCCCGCCGCATTCCTATCCGTTTTAACTGACCGGAGGGCGGTAACAGGTTTTTGAAAAATTTAACTGGAGGTGAGCTCTCATGAGGAAAATATTAGCTTTAGTCATAGTCATAGCGCTTGCTGTGGCAGGGTATCAGGCTTATAAGGATGACAGCAAGAGGACAGCTTTAGAGGAAAAGGTAAAAGGAGTTTTGTATAGTATAGGGGGTGACACGTCACCAATCCGAGTATATGATCCTAATACAATGAAACAAAGACCAGATTTACAACCGTTAGCAGATAAATTTTTAGAGAAGCACTATAACAAAGAAATAAAATTCATACTAAAAAACGGCACAGAATTTAGCGGCAGTATAAAGAATGTAGTTGTAGCTGAATATATAAAAGATGATTTAAGTCATAAAGAAGGTGATTTAGTGCTCATAGGTAATTTTATTGTAAACTCTTTTCAATCCTCGAAAATTCCTAAAGAAGTATTTATTCATAAAAATGTTCAACTTCAACTTTCAAAAATATATATTGTTAATGGAGAACTTGTTGAAGATAATAAAAAACCACCATTGTTTTTAGAATTAACACCTTTGATAGATGATGTGGTTATCGCAGATGAAGTTACTCATTATTTCCAATATACTTCTCCAGAAACAAAATTTTTGATGAGTGATAAAGCGTATAGAAGTATAAGTGGAAGCGAAGAAGGGACAAAAGGTAAGTTATCTATAGAAATAAAAAATAAATTAAATAATAAAGATCTTTATATTAAATCATATTTTAATATAAATGGTTTAAATTTTTCCGAAATAAAGCGGGAAAGCAATGTAAAAGAATACGTCGAATGGGCTAAGAAGAACTTATAAGGGGCAGGTCTAACCTGCTTTTTTATTTTGCCTAAATTTAAGGGAGGTGCTTTTAAAAATGAATAAGTTCAAGGCTCTTTTTTTATTTGCTTTAATTTTCATCATTATCGCTAACACTCCTGTTTACGCAGGAGACTGGGTAAAGCTCAACTCAAACGGCACAAAGGTGTAGGTAGATACTTCTCACTGGGAAACAAAGCAAAGGTGGGTCACAAGCGGGTACTGGACAACACAGCAGGTCTGGGTACCTGAGCAGGGACATTGGGAAAAGTACTGGGTAGACACATCTCGCTGGGAAACAAGGCAGGTATGGGTCCAGAGCGGATACTGGGACACAAAGAAGGTATGGGTCGATACATCGCATTACGAAACGAGGCAGGTATGGGTGGATACTTCGCACTATGAAACAAGAAAAGTCTGGGTAGATACTTCTCACTGGGAATACAGAAAAGTCTGGGTAGAGAGTGGATATTGGAAAACAGAAGCTGTATGGGTGCCCGAAAAAGGGCATTGGGATGTGAAGTATGTTTGGGTACCGGGTAGTTATGGTGGTTGGGGTTATGCAGATTGGAAGGCAGGTTATTGGAAAAAAGAACAAGTTTGGGTTGTAGATATCCCTGCACACTGGGAGTACAGAAAAGTCTGGGTAGATACTTCTCACTGGGAAGTGCAGAAAGTTTGGGTACAAGATGGTTACTGGAAAACAGAAAAAGTTTGGGTTAAAAGCGGCTACTGGAAGACAGAGAAAGTCTTGGTGCAGAGCGGATACTGGACAACACAGCAGGTCTGGGTTGACACATCACATTACGAAACAAGACAAGTATGGGTGCAGGATGGATACTGGGCTCAGAGGTGGGTAGTTGATGTTCCCGGACATTATGAGACAAGGCAGGTGTGGGTTGACACATCGCATTGGGAAACATACAAAGAGTGGGTTAAAAGCGGCTACTGGGACGAAGTGCACGGCACTATTTCTGTTTCTAAAACACCCCAGTATGTGTTTACGAACAAGCACACCCTACCCGACGGCTCTGTCTGCGATATGACTTTGAATATTTCTTATGCGCTTAATAAGAAAGTCACTAACATTAGAGCCATTCATGTTGTGAACAGGTATCAAAACAAAGGCGTGCTCTATGTAGAGCCCTATTCTGCTGTAAAGAACGTTGGAGGCACTTCAGGAAGTGCTGTGCTGAAGTTCCAGTATGAAAAGCCAGGTGATGAAAACTCAACTCTCCACGTCTACTTTGACTTAGAAGGAGGAGGCTCATTCGAGATACAGATGAACATCCCTATAAACGGGATTTACGCAGATTCAAAGTTCAACATCCCCGACCCTGTCTTCAAGAAATCAGTCAAAGATTCAGAGGTGATAACATTTTGATGATTAAGATTTTGATTTTAATTATCCTCTTTTTCGCTGCTGTAGAAGATATAAAAAAGATGGAGGTGGGACACATCTACCCTGCCTCCATCTTGGCGCTTTCTTTTGTAAATTTCTTTTTGAAACCTTATATACTCCTAAAATTTTATCTGCTTAACTCACTTTTGCTATTTGCAGTTCTTTTCCTTTTCTGGCTTTTAGGAGGAATAGGCGGTGGAGACGTAAAAATTTTAACTGCGCTGTCTTTCTACTCTGGCTTTAAAATATGGGATATTCTTTTATTTTCATCTGTGGTTTTTCTCCTCTACTCTCTCATTCTGCGAAAGTTTAAAACGAAACTTCCTTTTATGCCTGCTCTTTTTGTTGGAACAATAATAAGTTTTTTTGTAAATTTTTAAAAAGACCTGTTTTACAGCTTTCAAAAATGCTATAATTACAGTAGAAGTAAAAGGAGGATTTTCATATGTCGCAAGAATACGACGTTACGGCTAAAAATATTTTTTCAAATCTTGCCGATGACATAGCCTCATATTTTTTGGGTCTTAAATTTACAAAGCTTGATGAACTAAACATTGAATTTACCACGATTGAAAGCAGAGAAAGTGACATGGTATTCAAGTGTACTACTAAAAATGGAGATATAGCTTTACATATAGAATTTCAAACTTATAACGACAGCAAAATGCCTTATAGAATGTTAAGATATGCTACAGAAATAATGGAAAAACATAATTTATTACCTTACCAAGTAGTAGTTTATTTCAGTAAAAATGAGTTAAAAATGGATAATAATTTAGACTATCATTTAGGAGAAGAAAATTTTTTAAACTTTCGCTATAGGATAATAGATGTAGGGAAAATAAAATTTGAGGATATTGTTAAAAGTAAATATTATGATTTATACACTTTTTTACCTGTAGCTGATAAAGATAAAAGACAAAAAGAAAAAGAAAAAGAAGCATATCTTAGAAAATGTGCTGAGGCAATAAGAGATATGCCAGTGGATAAAGCAAAGAAAAGTTATATAGTCACAACAGCCGAAATTCTGGCAGGAATAATCTATGATGAGGAAGTCATAGAGAAAATTTTTTCAGAGGTGATAGGTATGTCAATACTTGAGGAATCAAAAATATATAAGAAAATATTAGAAAAAGGTAAATTGGAAGGGAAAAAAGAAGGGGAAAAAGAAAAAAGTATAAAAATTGCCAAGGAATTATTAAAAAAAGGAATGGGTATTGACGAAATCGCAGAAGTAACAGAGCTTTCAAAAGAAGAAATAAAAAAATTGTTAAATTAATGAGCCGTAAAAGGCTCTTTTTTGTTTTTTAACAAAGGTCCGGATTTTTCATTTTCGCTTCGCTCAAATCAAAAATCCGTTCGAATAAGCACCTCTGCCTTCGCAGACGTGCTTTTTTGTTTGCCCCGCAGGAAAGATTATACGCCTGCTTGCTTTATGGTCAAGGGGCAAGCCTACGGTCGGTGAGCATATCCTCCCTCGCTTGCGCTCGGTCCGGTATCCCTCCCCGACCCCTTGACCTTCGGCTCGCAGGCCGTTTTGTTTTAACTGCCGGGGGCAAACAAGAAGCAAACAAAAAATGAGGAGGTGTAAGCACATGGCGTAAGAAAATAAATTACAGCGCTGGGCTGTCAAATCCAAGCAAGTAAGAAATTTTAGGGGAGGGAATGCAAAATGACTGCTAGAGAAATTGCTGAAGAAATAAGAAAAAATTTAAAAAAGCACGGCATAACATCAAAGCAGGTAAGCGTCAGAGCTAAAACATACCTTTTAGATAAGTCAATTGAAGTTAAAATCAAAGACTTGAGGGTCTCTAAAAAACTTATAGAAGCTGTTGCTAAAAAGTATGAATATATAAGATGGGATGACTACACTAATGAAATACTTGCTGGATGTAATACTTACGTTGCTGTTGACTTTGACTATAGAGTCTTAAGAGAAAAGGCTGAAGAATTTAAGGAAACAGCTAGGAAAATACTAGAAAAGAAAGACAAATATGAAAAAGGTGAGCTGATGAAATTAGCAGAAAAAGAAGATTTGGTGGTATTATATCAACCTCATCACAATGGTACTTATCCTCATGTTGAGGTATGCCGAAGAAATACCAGAAGTTGTGTTTTAGACAGCATTGAAAACTACTATGCAGTTGATGAATATTCACTGAGTGAGGCTCTAGCAATTTTAGCATATCAATATGGTTTTGATTTTACTAAAGTAAAAGTATAAAAACAGTGCAGTGGCAGTTTTGCCACTGCATCCCACATATCTGTGACACCCGAAGTGTTCTTTTCTCTATTATATCACATTTTTTAGAAATTAAACCGATGAAATAAAAAAATAAAAAAGGATGGAAGTGATACCTTACGAAATAGTCACGATTTGGTATAATAGAATAAAAGATAAAACTTCAAATTGAGGTGTTTTCTATGAGCAGAATAGAACAATTGAATCGAGAACTTACAAGAATTGTAGAAGTGCTGATAAAAGAGTATCAACCTGAAAAAATAATATTGTTTGGTTCATTAGCGACAAATCAAATAAATGAATGGAGCGATATTGATTTAATAGTTATAAAGGATACTGACAAGTCTTTTTACGAAAGATTAGAAGAAGTTGTTAAAGTCGCTAAACCTACCATTGGCACGGATATTATAGTGTATACCCCAAAAGAAATAGAAGAAATGAAAGAAAGTATGTTTTACGTTGAAGAAATATTAAAGAAAGGAAAGGTTATTTATGAAAGAAGCAAAACAATGGCTTGATTTTGCTATGGATGACCTTGACTCAGCAGAAATCATGTTTAAAGCAGGTAAATACAATATGGTTTGTTTCTTTTCCCATCAGGCTGTAGAAAAAGCTTTAAAAGCATTTTTAGTAAGTCAAAAACATAATCCTCCTCGAATTCATAATTTAATAGATCTTGTAAATCTTTGTACACAATATGATAAATCTTTTGAAAGCTTCCTATCTAAAGCCCAAGTATTAAACCAATTTTATATTCCAACGAGATATCCTACTGCCATGCCAGGCACAACAGCTTTAGGGATGCCAGATATTAAAACAGCTGAAAAAGCAATAATGTATGCTAAAGAAATTTTTTCTTATTGTAAAAACATAATTTAAAATCCGTTCAAAGCTGGGAGCGATTCGCCGCTACCAGCAAAGAACGGAAATCGTCACCTATCCAGAAATAAAATTCACACTTTATTTCATCTGGGGTGACGATTATTTTTTTTATATGTAGTTTTTAAGCACTTCTTTAATTTCATGAGGATCCTTCGATGAATTAATTATTTCCCTATCCTTTTCAAAGATTTTTAAAATCATCTCTGGTGTAATAAAGTCTGTCTCTTTTTTATTTTCCAGCTCTTTAATTCTGTAAGCAAGCTCATTTCTCATTGCTTCTAATTCGTTCATTTTTTCTTTCATTATTGGCTGAATGATAGATGTTAAAGAAAAAAGCGATACTTATAGCATTAAGTTTAATCCTTGCAGGAGGATTATCGTTCTTTCAATATCAATACTTTAAAAGCATGGCAGAGAATGATAAGAAGATACAGGTAATTGCCGCAGTTTCTGATGTTAAAGCAGGAGAAAAAGTAGATGCAAAGCTAGGAATAAAAGTGATACCTCAATCAGCCTACGTGAAAGAAATGTATTTGGCAAATGAGAAAGTTACCGGTTATGCAAAAGTAGATATTGCTGCAGGGTCATATGTGTTAAAAAGTATGATTTCACATGAAGAAGTACCTGTCTTGAAGGAGGATATGAGAAGAGTAACAATAGGTGTGAATTTAACATCATCTCTTGCAGGAAAAATCAAGCCGGGCGATGTTGTAGATATTGGATGGGTGCCAAAGGATGAAGCTAAAGATGGTGCTTCTAAAATAGTAGCTGAGAAGGTTCAAATATATGACGTTGTAAATAAATCAGGAGAAGATGTCAAAAAGGCTGATAAGAACAATCAGTATGATAAGGAGTCTTTAATTCCTGCAGCAGTGACTTTAATTGTTACGCCCGAGCAGGCAGTTACCATAAAGGAATATGAAGCTAAAGGAAGTCTCTTTCTGATTGGGTATTAAAGACTTTACAAAAAGAAGCAGTTGACCGAAAATATAATTAGACAAACCAAAGAAAAGGAAGCGAGGTAATAAAACGATGAAAAGAGCATTATCAGCGGCTTTTTTAGGTTTTTTACTTCTTTATTTTGCTTTCCCCTCCTCTTCCTTTGCTGATTCATATTACAAGGGGTTTTTGTACACTTATCAGAACAATACCTACATGATGGTGCCTGCAAGGGGCGTATTTCAGAGTATGGGAGCTGAAGTTAAATGGTTTGGTGATACTCAAACTGTTGAAATTACAAAGGATGACCTAAAAATTGTGCTTCAAATTAACAGCACAAAAGCAGTTGTAAATGGGAAAAGCGTAGAAATGCCTGTACCGGCAATAATTAAAAATGACTCTACTTTTTTGCCACTTCGATTTTTAGCCGAGCTAATAGGTGGAAATAAAGTAAAGTGGGAAAATGCTACCCAAACAGCTGTAATTCCTTTCAATGATTCAGCTATATTTGTGAGGGCAGTAGATTATGACGCTGAAATACAGAGCTTCAGCACAAAAATTAATGGAATTTCAGTAACAGGTGTAAAGATACCCTACAATTCACCTTATAAACCTGCAGTTGTTTTGGCTAATAATCAAATAGGAACTACTCAGAGCTTATACGATATGGCCAAATCCTATAATGCCTCTGCAGCAATTAATGGAACATTTTTCAGCGCCTACAACGGTCGCCCTGACCCATGGAATACAATTATTAAGTCAGGAAAAGTGGTTCATGTAGGTAATATAGGGACTGTGTTTGGATTTACTGCAGATGGAAGAGTTAAGATGGAGAAATTGAGGATAAAAATAGAAGGCAGTACAAACGGGTCTTACTCATGGCCAAATAACTGGTATGCTTATGGATTTAATCATACACCTAATGGGAATGGTGTGTATATATTTACGCCTGAATGGGGAACTCACTTGGGATTTAATTATGGAATAAATGTTGTGGTGGAAAATGGTGTTGTTAAAGACATTAAGGAAAACCAAGACGTTAATATTCCTGCTAATGGATATGTTATAAATCTTACTGGCAGTGAAGAGTATCTAGCAAGAGTATTTGAAGTAGGAAAAACAGTAGAGTACAGAATTGTTTATACAGATGCCGACGGGAATAAAGTAGACTGGTCTGATGTGGTTGAGGCAGTAGGAGCAGGTCCTACTCTTGTTAAAAATGGTGAGATAAATGTAGACCCTGCTGGTGAGGGCTTTACTGAAGCCAAGATTTTGAGTCTATCCTTTGCTAGAAGTGCAATAGGAGTGACTCCTCAGGGGGACATTCTACTTGTGACTGTACCGAATGCTACTGTGTATCAGTTAGCGCAGATTATGAAGCAATTAGGTGCTTACAACGCTATAAACCTTGACGGCGGAGCTTCTTCTGGATTGTACTTTAAAGGGAAATATCTTACAACACCCGGCAGAAACTTAAGTAATGCGCTGATATTTTACAAATAAGATTTGGGCCCTGCACAAAATGTGCGAGGCCTTTATTTTATTGAGGAGGTGAAGGAAATAAAGTATATCCCAGTTATAATGCTTCTTTTTTATTTAAGCTATCTAGACCTTAAAAAAAGGGAGGTACCAGATTTTGCGGTACTACTACTCAATCATGGAACTTATGGGCGATAAACTATACGAAATTAAGCATAAAGGATTTCTTAAAAACGGGTGTTGTATGGGCTTGGCTTGGGGTAATTATAAATGAAATCATTGCAGTTAATATGTTTAAATAAATACTATGGCTACAGCCTTTTGAAATTATTCGAAAAGCTGTAGCCATATGATACAATTTTTAAAGGAGTGTTGCAAGTTGAGAGAAAGAATGATACGAATGGGAATTGATGTTGGAGGGACGCATACAAAAGCTGTAGCGCTTGATAATGAAACCCATGAAATAATAGGCAAAGCTTCTGTAATGACTACTCATTCTCATCCTATGGGAGTTTCTGCGGGAGTAATACAAGCTTTCCAGAAATGCTTAACAGAAAACAATATTAATCCTGAAAATGTTATTTTCATAGCTCATAGCACAACTCAAGCTACCAATGCATTGTTGGAAGGAGATGTATCATCTGTAGGGATTTTGGGAATAGGCGGTGGAGGAATTGAAGGCTTTTTGGCTAAACGACAAACAAATATTGGAGACATTCCACTAGTAACAGGCAAATTTATAAAAATTTATCATACGTATGAAAAATCAAAAAACCTTTCCCGTGAAAATATTGTTCAAGCAATAACTGAATTATTAAAAATGGGTGCTAAAGTAATTGTTGCAAGTAAAGCTTTTGGAGTTGATAGTATTAAAGAAGAAAAAATGGTTCAACAGGTTGCTTTAGAAATGGGTGTACCGGCTACTGTAGCGTCAGATATTAGTAAATTGTATGGGTTAACAATAAGGACGAGGACTGCAGCTATAAATGCAAGTATTTTACCCAAGATGCTTGATACAGCGAATAGTACAGAAGAAAGTGTAAAAAAAGCTGGAATAAAAGTACCTTTAATGATAATGCGCGGTGATGGTGGAGTAATGGATATAAATGAAATGAAAAAGAGACCGGTGTTGACTATGCTGTCTGGACCTGCTGCAAGTGTTATAGGAGCTTTAATGTATTTACGGGCATCTAATGGTATATATTTTGAAGTCGGAGGGACGAGTACTAATATTGGTGTTATAAAAAATGGAAGACCAGCGATTGATTATGCTATTGTTGGTGGGCATAGAACTTATATAAATTCTTTAGATGTTCGTGTTTTAGGTGTGGCAGGAGGAAGTATGGTTAGGGTTTCTAAAAATAAAATTGTAGATGTTGGGCCAAGAAGTGCTCATATAGCAGGATTGCCTTATGCAGCTTTTACTCCAGAGGAGGAGATTGAAGATCCAGAAATAGAATTTTTTAGTCCAAGAGAAGGGGATCCTGCAGATTATGTTGCAGTAAAATTAAAAAATGGGAAGAGAATAGCAATAACTAATACGTGCGCTGCAAATGTATTAGGACTTGTAAAACCTGAACATTTTGCATATGGAAATTATACATCAAGTTATAAAGCAATTGAACCATTGGCAAAGATATTAGGACTTTCTGTAGAAGAAACTGCGAAGCAAATTTTAGAAAAATCATCACAAAAAATATTACCTGTTATAGAAGAACTTGCGTTAAGATATAAGCTTGAAAAAGATCAATTAATTTTAGTAGGAGTTGGAGGTGGTGCTGCGGCTCTAATTCCATATGTTTCCAATAAAATGAAGTTAGAATATAAAATACCAGAAAATGCAGAGGTAATTTCATCAATAGGAGTAGCTTTGGCGATGGTACGAGATGTAGTAGAACGAGTAATTCCTAATCCTTCTAAAGAAGACATAGCGGCTATTAAAAATGAAGCAAAACAGGCAGCAATAAATAGTGGAGCTGTTCCAGAAAGTGTAGAAGTTTTTATTGAAATAGATTCGCAAACTCAAAAAGTTACAGCTATTGCATTAGGATCCACTGAAGTAAAAACTACAGATTTGTTAAAAGAGTGTACTGAAGAAGAAGCAAAAGATATTGCGGCAAAATCTATGAATGTTGAAATAGACGATGTTAATTTAGAAGCAAAAACTTCCGGATTATTTGTTTTTTCTGATAAAAACAATGATAAAGGTAAAAAACAAGTAAGAATTATAGATAAAAAGGGATTTATCAAAGTTCAAAGGGGAGATGGAGTTGTTAAAAAGTCTAACAAAACTACATTTTACGAAAATTTAAATGAGGTATGGGATAGCGCAAGTTTATATAAGAGCGACACGATATTATATCCTGATATTTATATATGTATAGGAGGGCGTTTAATTGATTATTCTGGTATGAACAGCAAAGATCAATTAATAAAAGTAGTTGCAACGGAAATTGATTTGCTTGATGAAAAAGAAGAAATTATTATTGTAGGAGCTAAAAATGATATGTAAAAATTGAGGAGTGATATAAATGGGAAGGATAATTACTATTGGAGAACCAATGGTTATGTTTATAGCAAACGAAGAGGGACCTTTAGAGGAAGTATATAATTTTACCAAGGCTTTGGCAGGATCAGAAGTTAATGTTGCAATAGGACTTGCAAGACTCGGTCATAAAGTGAGTTATATAACACATCTTGGAGATGACCCTTTTGGCAAATATATATATAAATTTTTAGTAAATGAAAATATTGATGTTTCTTATATAAAATTTGATAATGAATATCCAACAGGTTTTCAACTTAAATCTAAAACACGTATTGGAGACCCTGAAGTTGTATACTTTAGGAAATGGTCTGCTGCTTCTCACATACAGGAAAATGATTTAAAAGAAATTAATTTTGATGATGTAAATCACATTCATTTGACTGGCATTCCTCCTGCTTTATCTTTAAGTTTCAGAAAAACCATATATAACATTGTTGAGAAAGCTAAAACAAAGAATATACTTATTTCGTTTGACCCTAATATTCGTAAGCAATTATGGAAAAGCGAAGAGGAAATGAGGAGTATATTAAATGATATTGCTTTTAGATGCGATATAGTTTTACCCGGATATGAAGAGAGGAAAATTCTTACAGGTTATAATGAACTAAATGATATAGCTTCATTTTATTTAGAAAAGGGGACGAAAATCGTAATAATTAAAACAGGAGAAAAAGGGGCTTTTGTTAAAACTCCTACTGAAGAATATACAGTGAGTGGATTTAAAGTTGAACAAATAGTGGATACTGTAGGGGCTGGTGATGGATTTGCCGTTGGAGTTATAAGTGGCTTATTAGAAAATTTATCATTGCGTGAAGCTGTAAAAAGAGGTAATGCTATTGGAGCGCGAGTTATAATGTTTCCAGGCGATAATGATGGATTACCCAATAGAAAGAATCTAGAAAAGTTCATAATGACTCATAGTATAAGAGAAGGGTGAGAATTTTATGAAAATACAACTTGCATTAGATAGGATAAATATAGAAAGTGCTATAAAAATAGTTGAAAAGGTATATGATTATATTGATATAATAGAAGTTGGAACTTCACTTATAAAAGATTATGGAATAAGTTCTGTAGGAAAAATGAGAAAACAATTTCCTGATAAGCTAATATTGGCGGATTTAAAAACTATGGATGAAGGAGAGTATGAATTTAAAACTGCTTATAGTGCAGGGGCAGATATAGCAACGGTAATGGGGGTTACTCCATTGAATACTATTTCTTTGTGTTATGATGTGGCACAAAAATACAAAAAATCTATTATGATAGATTTAATGGAAACAAATGAGAGCCGTATTACAAATTTGAAGAAATTTAAAGAAGCTATATTTTGTATTCATATTGCTAAAGATGAAATTGAAAAGGACTTTGAAAGTTATTTTCAGAAAATGAAGCTATATATTAGTGAGTTACCTCATTTAGCGATTGCGGGGGGAATAAATATAGAGTTACTAAATAAATTAAATAAAACCAGAATAATAAAACCAGAAATTGTTATAATTGGTTCTGCCATTACGAAAGCTTTTGATATGCAAAAAGCAGCGAAGGAATTTTATTCTTTAATGCAGAATATAAAAAAATAAACTAACAAATTATTAGAAAAGAGAGGATCAGAATGGGAATTTTAGTTACAATTTTAAGAGAAATAGAATCTGTAGTTAGTGAGGTTGATGAAAATCAGATGAAGGAAATATCTAATTATTTTGACATGAATAAGCGAATTTTTGTTGATGGTGAAGGTAGATCGGGATTAATGGGCAAAGCTTTTGCTATGAGACTTAAACATTTAGGATATGAGGTGTATGTTATTGGAGAGACTGTAACACCATCTTTACAAGATGGTGACATATTTTTTGCAATTTCTGGGTCAGGAAGTACAAAATTTGTAGTAGAGAATGCAAAAGTGGCAAAAGGACTGAATTGCAAAGTTTTATCTGTAACAAGTAAAGCTGATTCACCATTAGCAAAGATTTCAGATGAGGTACTTATTGTACCAGCTACAACTAAATATGATACAGGAGAAAAAAAATCTGTTCAGCTTTTAAGTTCATTATTTGATCAAAGTGTTCATATAGTTTTAGATGGTTTATGTCTGATTTTAAGTATGAAAAATAATATTACAAATGAAATGGCACTTAAGCAACACTTGAATTTAGAGTAAGTATATAAATCAAGTAAAGCGAGGAACATAAATGATACCATCTGTTTTTTTAGATAAACAACAATTAATAGAACAGGAATTAAAATTTAGTAGTTATAACAATAAAATGTTTTCGCACAATGAAAGTGACAAAGCATTAAATATGGTTTGGGAAAGAGGAATTAAAGAAGCCAAAAAGTTGAAGATAAATGACATAATAAATTTGATTTTGCAAGAAAATATTATTATTGAAATCAGTAAAAATGATTATATCTCTAATTATATAGTTTTTAGCGAATATAACAAGGAGAAAAATAAAATTATTTTTATGAAAAGCCAATAAAAGAAATATTTATTCCATCGATACCTGAGAAATTTTCAGATTGGCGCAATTATAGCAAAGTTGTAAAATTATTTTTGTGCCATGAATATTTTCATTATTTAGAGATTAATTATATTGGATTAACAAATGAAAAAATAAAAACTTATACCACATTAAGTTTTTTTAAAGTTAAGGTAAAATTGAAAGCTTTTAGTGAAATAGCAGCTCATGCTTTTGTGAAAGAATTTTATGATATATGGTAAATAAAAATAAAAAAGCATCCTTTTTCGATTATAAGGGTGCTTTTTATTTATTAAGAAACTTTAGAAGATACTTTTTATATAACTTATGCTTGTATTATTACTATATAGAATTTATAATTAACTACAAGCAATAAAGAATAACAAAAAATATTTCTTTTGAGAATTTTCTAGAATTATAAAAGGAGGATCTTTATGAAAGATATAGTTTTAATTGCACCTTTTGAAGATTTAGCTGAAGTAGCAAAAAAAGTTGTTAATGAGAATAAATTTACTAATGTTGACATACTAATGGGAGATTTAAGTGAAGGTGTAGAGGTTGCAAAAGAATGTGTCAAGAATGGGGCCCAAATTATTATATCTCGTGGTGGTACATATAAAATGATAAAAGAAGAAGTAAATATTCCTGTTGTTGAAATTAAAATTAGCTCATTTGATATACTAAGAGCGTTCAAAGATTTAATAGATTACAAAGGTAAGATTGGTATAGCTGGTTATGAAAATATTGTTGATAGAAGTGAAACGATTGCAGAGTTATTAAAACTTAATGTTGAAAAAGTGGTTTTTGATTCGGAAAAAAGAGCTCCAGAATTAGTATTGGAATTAATTAAAAAAGGGGCTACTGTTATTGTAGGAGATGCCATAGGACATAAAAGCGCAAAAAAGTATGGGTATAAAAGCTATTTTATAACATCAGGTAAAGAAGCAATAATAGATGCTATTCAAGAAGCACAAAGAATTTTGGAAGTATCGACGTTAGAAAAAATGAAAAGTGAAAAAATAAGGATAATAATGGACTTTGTACATGATGGAATTATCTCAATTGATAAAGAAGGGTATATAACAACATTTAATACAATGGCTGAAAAAATATTTAATTTAGCAGCTAAAGATGTATTAGGAAAAAGGGTAGAGGAAATTATACCAAATACCAGAATGTTGGAAGTCTTAAAAAGTGGTTATGCTGAAATAGGTGAGTTGCAAGATATAAAAAATCAAAAAATAGTTACAAATAGAGTACCAATAATCGTAGACAATAAAGTAGAAGGTGTTGTAGCAACATTTCAAGATGTAACACAAATTCAGGAATTAGAAAAAAAGATAAGATATGAATTAACAAAAAAAGGTTTTATAGCAAAATATACCTTCAAAGATATCTTATATAAAAGTACTCAAATGGAAGAATGTATTGGGAGAGCAAAAAAATATGCGCTTGTTGATTCTCCTGTGCTAATTCTTGGTAAATCTGGAGTAGGTAAAGAACTTTTTGCTCAAAGTATTCATAATTCAAGTAATAGAGCAAGTGGTCCGTTTGTAGCAATAAATTGTGCGGCTATACCTCCAAATCTACTCGAGAGTGAATTATTCGGATATGCGGAAGGAGCTTTTACTGGGGCTCGTAAAAATGGTAAACCTGGATTGTTTGAGTTGGCTCACGGGGGAACTATTTTTCTCGATGAAATTGGTGAAATTCCCCTTGAGTATCAAGCAAGGCTTTTAAGAGTAATAGAAGAAGGAGAAGTGATGAGGATTGGCGACGATAAAGTAATACCTGTTAATGTTAGGATAATTTCCGCAACAAACAAAAACATTAAGAAAATTGTTGATGAAGGCAAATTTAGAGAAGACCTGTATTATAGAATAAATATACTAACATTAAATATTCCGGACCTAAATCAGAGACAAGAAGATATAATTTTACTTGCAAGATATTTTGCCAAAAAATATTCTCAGAAATATGGTAAAAATATAGAAGATATAGATGATATTGCTATCGAATATTTAAATGAGTATTATTATAAGGGCAATGTACGAGAATTAAAAGGAATAATTGAAAGAGCTGTAATTTTAAGTACAGGAAATACAATTGAATTGAAAGACGTAAAAATTGAAGAAACAGAATACAACAGAGCGCACAAACACGCTGATCTACTATCATCGCTTATGAGTTTAAAAGAAATTGAGACTATTTATATAGATAACATAGTTAGTAAATGTAATGGAAATTTAACTAAAGCTGCTAAAATACTTGGTATAAATAGAAGCACTTTGTGGAGAAAATTAAAAAGAAAATAAGCATATTGTTGCAATATGCATCAATATGCTTATTTTGCTTTATATAAGTGTTGCAAAAATAAAAAATGAAAGAGAGATAATATTGAAAATAATGCATTTTTCGGTTGGCATAATATTTGCTTTGTTTCTTTAGTGAAATTAGATATTTGTAAAAGGAGGAGTTTAAATGAAGATTAAAGCATCTATGGAACGTGTTCCCGGAGGTATGATGATCATCCCTCTCTTTTTAGGTGCAATCATTAATACTCTTTTCCCAAATGCTGCAAAAACATTCGGATCGTTTACAGGTGCTTTATTAACTGGTGCTTTGCCTATTTTAGCAGTTTTTTATGTATGCATGGGTGCTACAATTGATTTTAAATCTACCCCTTATATACTCAAAAAAGGCGGAGCCCTATGGATAACAAAAATAACGATAGCTGCTCTTGTTGGTTTTATAGCTGCCAGATTTCTGAAAGAAGGGATGATTGATTCAGGACTATTTGCGGGTCTTTCTGTGCTTGCAATTGTAGCTTCTATGAATGATACAAACGGTGGCTTATACATGGCTTTAATGGGACAGTTTGGTAAAAAAGAAGATGTAGCTGCTTATTCTATCATGAGTTTGGAATCTGGTCCATTCTTTACGATGGTAACACTCGGAGTTGTAGGTCTGTCGGCTTTTCCTTGGCAAATGCTAGTAGGAGCAATTTTGCCCCTTATAATAGGTATGATTTTAGGAAATTTAGATAAAGACCTTCGAGAATTTTTAGGAAGAGCAGTACCTGTATTAATACCATTTTTTGCTTTTGCACTTGGAGCTGGACTAAATTTATTAAATGTTTGGAAAGCCGGATTGGTTGGTATTTTAGTAGGCATAGCAGTAGTTATCGTTACTGGAATAGCATTATTTGCTGCCGATGTTTTAACAGGAGGCAATGGAATAGCAGGTTTAGCTGCAGCATCAACTGCTGGGAATGCTGCGGCAGTACCAGCTATAGTAGCAGCAGCTAATTCCGTTTATGCACCCGTAGCTCCTGCTGCTACAGCTATAGTAGCCTCTTCTGTAGTAGTAACGGCAATTTTGGTACCTATTGTAACTTCTTGGTGGGCAAAACGAGTTGGTATATTAAACAATAAAATGCTCTAGTTTATTATGCAATTAGTTATGTAACCTCTCAAGTTTCTTTAACTTGAGAGGTTACATAAAATGGGTGTAAATGTAAAAATTCCAACAGGGAGTGGTAAAATTATGGATAAAATAGCAATTATCGCAGATGATCTTACTGGTGCTTCTGATACAGGTGTTCAATTTGCGAAAAAAGGTTTAAAGACCTCTGTTATATTTGATATTGATAACTTATATGAAGATTCAAAAGATACTGATATAATTGTTATTGATACCGACAGCCGTGCTATTTCACCATTTGAAGCGTATCAAAAAGTAAAGGAAACATCTCAAAAATTAAAAAATATAGGATATACTCAGATTTATAAAAAAATAGATTCTACACTTAGAGGGAACTTAGGAATTGAAATTGATGCAATCATGGATGTTTTTGATTTTGATTTTGCTGTTATAGCACCGGCTTTTCCGCAAATGGGAAGAACTACTGTTGAAGGAAAACACTTTTTATATGGAAAACCAATTGATCAAACAGAGATTTCAAAGGATCCGAAAAGTCCTGTGAAAGAGTCAAACATTTTATCTCTATTATCTTACCAAACAAAAAGAAAATCTGGTTTAATAACTATAAATACAATTCGTTCTGGAGAGAATGATATAAAAAGTAAAATTGTTGAACTATTAAAGAAAAATGTTCAGCTAATTGTAGTTGATTCTGAAACAGACGATGATTTAGAAATTATACTAGATTATCTTACTACAACCAATTATAGAATTTTATGGGTTGGTTCTGCAGGATTGGCTAATTTGTTAGCAAATAAAATTTCTTTTTTCTCTTCAACTATAATTTCTGATGAGAATTTGGTTTTTACTGAAAATCCTATTTTAGTCGTGTCAGGTAGTATTTCAAAAATAACAAGGCAACAAATTTCATTACTTATTGCGCAACCAAATATAATTGGTATTGAAATGAATCCATTAAAAATTTTAAATGAAGAAGAAAATAAAGAAGAAATTGATCGTTGCTATGATGAAATTATAAAAGCATTAAAAAGGAATAAAGATGTAGCATTTTTTGTTGATTCATCGCCTGAAATAGTTCAAAAAACAAAAGAAGTGGGAGAACTACTCAAAATTTCATCAGAAGAAGTCTCTCATCGGATAGTAGATGCGCTTGGTTATATTTCAAACCGAGTTATAAATGAAGTTCAATTAGGTTGTGTAATTTTAACAGGTGGTGATACAGCAAAAGCTGTATGTAAATATCTTGGTGCAAGAGGTATAAAGTTAATTAAAGAATTAGAAACTGGTATTCCAATAGGCAAACTTATAGGTTTTAGAAATTTATTAACAATCACAAAAGCAGGTGCTTTCGGAACAGAAGAGACTTTTATTAATATAATCCGTTTTTTGAAAGGAGAAAATTAATATGGTAAAACCACTGATTGGAATTACAATGGGAGATGCAGCCGGCGTAGGACCAGAGATAATAATGAAAGCGCTAAGTGACCCCCAAATTTACGAAATTAGTAAACCAGTTGTAATTGGTGATGCAAAAATGCTACAACGTGCAGAATCTTTTCTAAAGACGGGACTTCTTATCAAGGCAATTCAAAACGTCGAAGAAGCAGAATTCAAATTTGGAGTAGTTAATTGCATAGATCTAAATTTACTTCCAATAGATTTACCATATGGACGATTATCAGAAAAAGCAGGTGATGCTGCCTTTAAATATCTTAAAAAAGCAATTGAACTTGCGAAAGACAAAAAAATTGATGCAATAAGTACAGCACCTCTTAACAAAGAAGCATTACATAAAGCTGGTTATATGTATCCTGGTCAAACAGAGATTTTAGCAAAACTTACGAATACAACAGATTTTGCAATGATGTTGAGTGCGCCAAGGTTAAAAGTTATTCATGTGACAACGCATGTTGGATTAGTAGATGCTGTAAAAATGATTAATCCTGAAAGGGTATATACAGTTATAAAACTAGCATATAACACATTGAAAAAGGCAGGTTATTCTAATCCAAGAATAGCAGTTTGTGGAATAAATCCTCACGCAGGGGAAAATGGATTATTCGGATATGGAGAAGAAGAGGAAAAAATTGTTCCCGCTATTCAGAAAGCACAAACAGAAAACATCAAAGTGACAGGCCCCTTACCTGCAGATACAGTATTTTTTAGAACTATTCGTGGTGAATTTGATATTGTTGTGGCTATGTATCATGACCAAGGGCACATTCCTATAAAAGTTTTAGGATTTGAGACGGGGGTGAATATTACTGTAGGGCTTCCTTTTATTAGAACAAGTGTTGACCATGGTACGGCATTTGATATTGCAGGGAAAGGAATTGCAGATGAAAAAAGTATGAAAGAAGCTATACGTCAAGCGGCTGAATTGATACCTAAATGATTTTTAAAGATTTAAATGTAACGATATAAAATTTTACTTATAAAAAGCTTGTCTTTTAATATATTATGGGCAAGCTTTTTGTTATTTGAATTCCGAATACTATAGAAGTTAAGTAATTATGATGATAAAAATAGTTTTATTAAAAGTTGATGAAATAAAGCTATGAAAGGTATAGTATAAATTTTATGAAAATTTTCTAAATTATTTGCCCTATTAAGTATAAGCATGCAGACAAGACTAATTTTTTTGTATATAATTCATAAAAATTAGAGGATATAATGTCTTTGATAGCAAGTACTGATTACTATTAGGTAAATGGAGAAGGTAATCAAAGACGATCCAAATAAGAATATAACGAGTTTCAAAAATTGCACTATTGTTAATGAAAGAAATGATTCTTGTTAACTAATTAAAGTTTACGTATAATTAATTACAAACAGAAAAGGTTAGGAGGGGAAATGATTTGTTACTTCCTGGCCGTGCAAATAAAATTTTTAGTATGTTATTAGAGTCATCAAAACCCCTGCGGATTAAAGATATTGCGCGTGAGTTTCAAGTAAGTGAACGTACAGTAAAATATGACCTTGATTTACTCAGAGATCGGTTAAAAAAGTATGATATTAATCTTTATTCAAAACCCAATGTAGGAATATGGATAGATGAAAGAGATAAAAATATTCGAGTTAGTAATGAGTTAAAAAGAGATTTAAGTTTAAATGAGGAATTATATGGTTTTTTTGAGCGCCCAGAAAGAATTAGACGGCTTACATTAGAATTGTTAGTGGATGATTCATTTTACAAAATTAGCGATTTAGCTGAAAAGTTTGAAGTTAGTCGAAATACAATTGTGAGAGATTTAAAGATAATAGAAAAAGATTTAAAACAAAGGCATCTTGTGATTGAAAGGACTCGGCAAGGGATAAGAATAAGAGGTTCTGAGTTTTATCGGAGGCTTGCTCTAGAATATCTTGTTCAGAGTACTATGGAAGAAAAAGAAATGAACAAAATTATTATGAATGTAATTAAGGAAGGATTTGGAAAGGAAGAAAAATTTTTATTGATCCAAAGTGTGTCTTTTTTATCTGAACAAGAACTGGAATATGCTTTTTCTAAGATACGTTTGATTATTTCCAGAATAGAAAATGAGTTGGAAATAATGCTTTCCGATAGAATAATCATTAATATATTTATTCGTCTTATAATTACAATTCAACGTTTAAAAAGGAAGAAAAATGAAAATTTAGATTTTATGACAACGATTAATATTCAGCAATTAAAAATGCAAAAATTATATCAAATTTTTAAAGAAATATTAAATGGGCCTCCTTTTTTGAATTTTATTTTTGCCGAATCTGAACTCATATATATAAGTCTTCCTACGATAGAAATAGTACAGCCTCTATTGGATGATATAAAAAATTCCGAGCATAAAGAAGTTAATGTATATGAAAAAACAATAGAGTTAATTAAAAGGATGACAATAAAAACGAAAATTAACTTCGAAAAAGATGATCAATTATTAAATGCACTATTGGTTCATCTAAAAGATAAAGTTGTGAAATTTAGATTTGGTATTATAGACCCTAATCCTATACTAAGTGTAGTTATTAGCTCTTTTCCTACTATGTTTCACTTGATTAAAGAATGTGTCTATGAGATATTTAAGGAGGAGGATATTTATTTCACGGATGCTGATTTAGCCTATATTGTATTGCATTTTCAAGCTGCTTATGAGAGACAGAAAAAAAACTATTTATTTAAAGCATTAATTGTGTGCAATACAGGCAGAGGGACAGCTCAATTACTAAAAACGATGCTTGAAAATGAAATTCCTGAATTAAAAATCATTGGAACAAGTTCAATATTTACTTTAAAAAGACAGATAGAATTAAAAAAGCCAGACTTGATTATTAGTGTAGTTCCGATAGAAGATATAACCATTCCTTTTATAAAAGTTCATAATATACTTACAGAAGATGATATACTACGGATTCGTAAAATAATTAATAAATTACAAAAAAATTCCTCAACAGAGTTGTTTTGGTCCTCGGTTGAGGGAGAAAATTATTTTGAATCAGTAATTGCTGAACAATTTGTACAAAATATTATTTTTAAAGGGTATGTATTAAACCAAAAAATTATTCAAGAATTTAAGGATAATCTTACTGAAGAACGAGCAGAAGGTTTAAAACTCCATATTTTACTTTTAGCTGGTAGAATTGCTTTTAATTCATTTTATGATTTTGAATATACGGATTACAATGATAAATTTAATTATTCTTCTGAAACGCGTGAACGACTAGAGAAAATATTAAAGGAAAATGAAATTAATATTCCAGAAAGCGAAATAATAGCTATTTTGCAATATTTTAAATGAAAGGAGAAAATAGTAAATGAAGATTGATTTACTTGTTAAAAACGGTTATGTAATAGATCCTGGTAATAAAATGAAAGGCAAGTTTGATATAGCCATAGATAAGGGGAAAATTTTAGGTATTTACCAGCCTAATACTTTTTCGGAATATTCTACAAAGAACGTGTTAGATGTTTCCGATTGCATAGTAGTACCGGGATTAATTGACCTTCATGTACATGTATTTCCAATTAAAACCGTATTGGGAATTTCTGCAGATCATGTTGGAGTTAATCAAGGAGTTACAACTGTAGTAGATGCCGGAAGTACAGGAGCTAGTTGTATTAACTCTTTTATTGATGAAGTAGTTAAAAAAAATATTACTCGTGTTTTACTATGGATTAATGTTGCTAGTCCTGGGTTATGTGAAGGGCTTTCAGAATTAGCTGATCTAAAAAACATAGAATTAGAAAAACTAGAAGAAGTAATTAAAGAGCATAGTCAAGTAATTCGTGGGATAAAAGTTAGGATGAGTTCTTCAGTTGTAAAAAACAATGGAATCAAACCACTTGAAATTGCTAAAAAATCTGCTCAAAAAGTTAAGCTTCCTCTTATGGTCCATATTGGCAATCCACCACCAGATCTTAAGGATATTTTAAGTTTATTAGAAGCAGGCGATGTAGTTACTCACGCTTTCCACGGAAAGAAAGGAGGGATATTAGATGAGGATGGAAAGTTAATATTAGAAGCAGAGAATGCTTTAAAAAGAGGGGTTCTATTTGATGTAGGGCATGGTACTTCGAGCTTTAGCTTTAAGGTAATGAAACGTGCTATAGATTTAGGAATTGCTCCTCATACTATTAGCACAGATATTTATCTGGCTAATATAACTGGGCCTGTTTATAGTTTAGTTACTACGATGACTAAATTCATTGCCTTAGGATATTCTTTAGAAGAAGTAATAAAAGCTACTACAAGTATGCCAGCTAAGGTACTTCGTATGGAACAAGAGATTGGCAGTATTAAAGAAGGAAACATAGCAGATATTTCCATTTTAAAATGGAACCAATCTCCTATTAAGCTTGTTGATTCTGAAGGTGAAGAAATAGTTGCAGAGAAGTTCTTGTTACCATTATATACAATCAAATCTGGAAAGGTTTTGAAGTGCAATGGATGAAGTTAAGGAAATACTAAAAGAAGTAATAGAAGAGATTTCTAAGAAAGAAAAGATAACAGAAAAAGAGAGAGAGGAACTATTTGAGTTATTAAGATTAGTTAAATTAAATGAAAAAGATGATAAATTTTCTTTTTCGTTTAATCGATTGGCGTTAATAGGATATCATTTATTGGCTTTTATTAGGAGATTAGAAACAAATGAAAAATTACCACCTGTTGAATCAGGGTTATGGAATGAAATTTCACCAGAGGTAAAAAAATTGAGTATTGAAGTTTTGCAAAAATATGTGCAAAGGTTTAAGAAAGAATTAAAAGAATTAGACGAAACAGAAATATTTTTATTAGCGGTTCATTTTGAAGCGTCTAAAATTAAATGTGTAGGAGGAAAAAATAATGCATGATAAAGTGAAGGTGGTAATTGGTGACCGACTCGGGAAAGGACAAAAAGTGGCAAAAGGTGTTGAAGAAGCAGGTGGAATTGCAATTGTAATTCCAGGTGTAGGCGCAGATATGAAAGTTGGTGATGTAATGAATAAGGAAAATGCTGATTTTGGAATTGCTTTTTGCGGAAGTGGAGGGGCTGGTGCTTTAACTGCTCAAACAAAATATGGCTATCCAGTAGAGTATGGACTTCGTTCTATTGAAGCAGGTATTACTGCGTTAAGAGAAGGTAAAAGAGTCCTTGGTTTCGGCTTTATGGACATTGAGGAACTTGGCAGGAGATTAACAGAAGAATATATAAAATTAATTAAGAGAGAGAATAAAGATGTATAAAGAGTTTGATCGTACATTAAGATTTGAAGAAAAAGGTGAAACTATTGAAGAAGTATTTAATAAGATGTTTTCACAAATAAGGAATAAACTTTCATATGAGATTAAAGATTTAATAATTAGAATTGAACCAAAAGATATTGAGGTTGTAGAGGCAAAGAAGGTCGTATTTACTGAAAGATTTTTAGGGCTGTTTTTCCCGCGAAAGCGTAATTTGTATAAGGTTAAAGCTATGATAACAGTGAGGGTAGGAGTGATAGAAATTTCGCAAATAAAATTTGAAGAAATAGATGATACGCCTACTTTACTAAAACAATTTTTAAAAATTTAGAGTAAAAGAATAGAAGGGAGTGTTTGGGATGACTATCCTGATAATCTTAAAATCAATAATTATTGGGGCTTTGGTAGGCTTTGGAGTGGGAGCAGGTGCTGCAAGAATGTTTCATGCTCCTACAGTTCAGGCGATGGGAGCATTTCGAACATTAGGAGAATTAAATGCTTGTCAAGGTGATCCAATTTCGCATTTTTCTTTTGGCTTGGGATTTTTATTTAACTCATGGGCAACAGTCATAGGAGCTGGTGCATTAACACAAGATGTTGAACATAGAATTATTCCAAACTGGGCTGCGGCATTACTTTTAACAAAAAACAGAAACGTGAAAGAAACTTTACACGATCCTAAAAAAATGGCAGTAGCTGGTGCTATCGTAGGAGTGATATTAATACCTCTTTTAAATTCAACAGCAGCGGCAGTTCCACAATCGTTACAAAATGTTGCGACAAAAGTTTTAGTACCGGCCGCCAATTGGCTAATCAATCCTGTTATGCCCATCATATTCTGGTTGGCAGCACTTGATGCAGGAAAACGGACAGGTATTTGGGGAACAATTTTAGGCGGATTAGCACATTTGATAATGGGGAATGCTGTACCAGGTATTGTTTTGGGAATTTTAATAGGAAAGGGTGTAGATGACTCCGGATGGAATAAAATTACAAAAACTTTAGTAACTGCTGTTATTCTTCTGTTTGTATTAAGTGGATTTTTCCGTGGTTTCGATGTAGCATTACTGAAAAGCATGAATATTGGAATACCTCAATGGTTAATTAATCTCCATAAATTTTTTGGAATGGTGGTGAAATAAAAATGGAAGATATAAAAATAGAAGATAAAAAGCTTGGTTTCTGGTATTCAGAGTTGGGGTTTATTGTATTTGTTATGGCTCTTGCTTCTGGTATTTTTGGTGGAACTCATTTATATTACACATATCATGTTGGGGCATTCAATGACTTGGCTGTTGTTGCTTTACTAGAAGCTGGACTTAAGGGAGGCGGTTTTGGTGCTGCAGCTGCCTTTGGAGGAGCTTTTTTATTCGCACGTGTTATAGAAGGTCCATTGGTAGGAATTTTAGATATTGGGGGTTCTTTACAAACAGGAGTAGGAATTGGAATACCAGCGTTGATGCTTGGAGCAGGCTTTACAGCCCCGCTTGAATCGTTTCCTTTAGCCTTACTAACGGGTGCTATTCTTGGAGCTATAATTGGAGTTGTAATAATTTCTATTCGAAAATTTACAGTTGATAAGATAGACTCTACATTTGGAGCAGATATTATGATGGGAGCAGGAAATGCTGCTGGACGATATTTAGGGCCTTTGATTGTAATTTCTGCTGTCATGGCTTCTATTCCAGTAGGTTTAGGGTCTATTATTGGAGCTGCAGTTTTTTATGCGTACAAAAGCCAATTGAAGGGGGAGCTATACTTGGAGCGATGTTAATGGGAGTTTTCTTTCCAATTCAATAATAATTTGCAGGCAGGTTAACCTGCCTGCTTTTATGGAGGTTGTGGTGATGAGTATTTACCAAAAATATGGTTTAAAACAGATTATAAATGCAAGCGGTAAAATGACTGCTTTGGGAGGTAGTGCTGTAGATACGAAAGTGGCACAAGCAATGTTTGAAGCTGCGCAAGATTACGTTGATATTCAAGAATTAATGTTAAAAGCAGGTAGAATAATTGCTGAGATTACTACAGCAGAAGATGCATGTCCAACAGTAGGTGCGGCTGCTGGTATCGCAATTTCTATAGCAGCTTTAATTGCAGGGAAGAATTTAACTCTCATTGAGCAGTTACCTTATAGTGAAGGTTTGAGAAATGAGGTTATTATTCAAAAAGGGCATTCGATTAATTTTGGAGCTTCTATACTACAAATGATTAGATTAGGTGGAGGTAAAGTAGTTGAAGTAGGACAGACAAACTATGTTGAAAAAAATCATATTATAGATGCAATTTCAGAAAAAACTGTTGCAATTTTCTATGTAAAGTCGCATCATGCAGTCCAAAAAGGTATGTTATCTCTTCCTGAAATAATTGAAATTGGTGAAGAAAATAATATACCAATAATTGTAGATGCAGCTGCAGAAGAAGATATACAGAAATATATTCAAATGGGAGCGGACCTTGTGATATATAGTGGCGGTAAGGCTATAGAAGGTCCTACTTCAGGTTTTATTTGTGGAAAAAAAGAACTAATTGAAGCTTGTCGTTTGCAGTACAAGGGTATTGGGAGGGCAATGAAAGTTGGGAAAGAACAAATTATGGGTTTAATTTCTGCATTAGAGATTTATAAAAATAAAGTAGAAAACATTGAAAAACAATTACAGCAAGTGCAATGGATAGTTAATCAGTTTCAAAATATCGATGGAATAACTGCTTCGGTTGTGCAGGATGAAGCAGGAAGAACAATTTATCGTGCTCAATTAAAATTTGACGAAGAGAAATTAAACATTTCAACGCATGAAATTATAAAACAATTAGAAAGAGGGGAACCTGCAATTTTTACCAGGAATCATTATGCAAATTTAGGCATTATAAGTATTGATCCTCGTCCTTTGCTTCCAGGGCAAGAAAAAATAATTGTTAATCGAATAAAGGAAATTTTAAGAGTATAATGAGGTGTGAAAAATGGAAGTTAGATTAAATGTATTAGCAAAGAATTTAAAGAATGCTAAAGAAATTGTAGAGGTAACAGAAGGAAAAGTATTTATTGGGATTTTGACAAAAGAGTTCAATTCTACAGAAGAAGCGATTAAAAAGGTTTTCGAATTTCAAAATGCAGGAATACCTGTTTCCATTGGACTTGGTGCAGGTGATCCACAACAATGGCAAAAGGTAGTGGAGGTTGCTATTGCCACTAAGCCCGCACATGTAAATCAAGTTTTCACGGCAGCAGGGTATACGTTGGGAGCATTAAAAGCAGTTAAAAGTGAACATACCATAGTAAATGCTCTAATTAGACCTTCTGGTATACTAGGAAAAGTATTTATTTCAACAGGACCAACTAGTGAAAAATATTTAGAAATGGTGTCATGTGATTTAGCAGCAGCGATGTTGGCGGAGATAGGTGTTCCTTCAGTAAAGTTTTTCCCAATAGAAGGAGATAAACGGCTTGCAGAAGTAGAGGAAATGGTTAAAGCATGTATTAACCACGGTATAACTATTTTTGAACCAACAGGTGGAATTGACAAAAAATCTTTACCTTCTGTTTTAGAAGTTTGCTTGAAAAATGGTATTCAAATTGTTATCCCTCACGTTTATACTTCAATTATTGATAAAACAACTGGTTTAACAAGAATAGAGGATGCGGAAGAGTTAAAGACAATTATAAAAAGGGTTGTTGAATAATGCGAGATATTCGTCTTGTGGTAATTGATATTGACGGGACTTTATTAGATTCAAATAGTAATCTTCATCCGAAGACAATAGCAACAATAAAGAAAGTACAAAAGAAGGGAATCCTTGTTACATTAGCTACAGGTAGGACATTTCGTTCTACCTGTACAATTGCAAAATTGTTGGGAATTAAAATTCCTGTGATTTGCTATAATGGAGCTTATATATCAAGTATAGGGCAACCTCCACTTTACACATTTCCAATTTCAAGAGGGAAAATTAAGCCGATTATTAAAATTTTAGAAGAAAATAATTATTATATAAAATTTTATGCGGAAGATTGTTTATATGTTCAAGAGGCTATAGAAGAGACTTATCTTTTTTCAAAAATACATAAGGTTCCTTTTGTAGAAGTGGGGAAAGGTAAACTTTCTAATTTGGATAAAGATCCCTTAAAAATTGTGGTATATGATACTCCCGAACGCATTAAGAGCGCATTAGAAATGTTTAAACCTTTGAAAGATGAATTTACCTTTATTATAGAAAATGATAATTTTGAAGTTAATTCTAAAAATATAACTAAAGCTGTGGCTGTAGAATTACTTTGTAACTATTTGGGGATTTCAATGAATCAAGTTATGGCATTTGGGGATGGAGTAAATGACGTTGAGATGGTTGAATCTGTAGGAGTCGGAATTGCAGTTGAAAATGCAATTCCTTTATTAAAGGAAAAAGCAGATTTTATTACCAGCTCAAATGATAAATTAGGTGTTGCATGTATGCTAGAAAAAATTTTTCTAGACGATAGTTAAAGGGGAATTAAAAGGATATAGAAAGATTTATACTAAGGAAAAGTATACTTTTTAAATTTCGTTATCAACTTCAAATTTTTGTGTAAAATCCTTCTGTTTGGAATCAAATATTTTACATCTCTACTGTTTAACTTAATTATATTGCCTCCGGCCATTTTGATGTCAAGGATACGTTATCACCAACTTTTGGTCGCCCCTGACATTGGAGTTTTAAATAGTTATCCAGGACATAGGTAATGAGGAATGTTGTTTTATTGGAATTATTTCCACAAACATTTTAAAAACGATGAAAAAAGTAAAATTTATTAAGAAAACTCTCTTGGTTTTTTATTCATTCTCTCTTGACTTTGGTCAAGATTCTACTAAGTTATGAGAATACAATACTATAAAATTTAAAATTTAGTACGTTCAAAGTTGAGAGCGATTTGCTATTACATCTACGATTGAACTTATGCTTTTTTTGATTTCTTCATACCGCCTTAAGAGCTTTTTCTTTCCTTTGTCTCTTTCTGAGACAAGCTTTTTATTTTCTTCATTTAATCTTTCAACCAGCTTTGGCAATGCGTAGTCAGAAAAGACTTTTTCTTATCTACCATATCAGGCTAGTTAAAAAAGCAAAGCCAATTATATTGACATAAATCCAAGGTCATCCATAGCAAAATCAAGCCATTGTTTTGCTTCTTTCATAAATAACCTTTCCTTTCTTTAATATTTCTTCAACGTAAAACATACTTTCTTTTATTTCTTCTATTTCTTTTGGGATATATACTATAATATTCGTGCCAATAGTAGGCTTAGCGAGTTTAACAACTTCCTCTAATCTTTCGTAAAAAGACTTGTCAGTATCCTTTATAACTATTAAATCAATATCGCTCCATTCATTTATTTGATTTGTCGCTAATGAACCAAATAATATTATTTTTTCAGGTTGATACTCTTTTATCAGCACTTCTACAATTCTTGTAAGTTCTCGATTTAATTGTTCTATTCTGCTCATAGAAAACACCTCAATTTGAAGGTTTTACCTTTAATCCGTTATCTCAAATTGCAATTATTCTAATTGTTTATAGATCTCAAAAATTCTTCTTCACAATTAATTATAGCATGCACATTATAACACTTCTATGCATAATTTTTTAAAGTTTTCTGTTGTTTGCCCCCGGCAGTTAAAACGAAAGGCGAGCAGGCGTATAATCTATGACGCAGGGGTAAACAAGAAAAGCACATTGCATTAAGAGGTGCTTATTCGAACGGATTTTTGATTTGAGCAAAGAGAAAATGAAAAATTCACATCGATTATTTTGGAAAATAAAAAAGAGCATTTTAGGTTCCTTAATTTAATAATTTCTTTATAAAAGTAAGTTGAGTAAATAAAATTTTAGCTTTATAAAAGAAAACTTCTGTAATATACAATTTGAAATGCTAACAAAACAAAAAAATGTATGTCACACAAAACGCTTATTATGGCAGAGTCCTAAAATATCATACTAAAGTAAAAATAGATTTGCTTTAATTATATAAAATTTACTAAAATGTTACATTAATATCATATTTTTAAATTATCTTGAAATTTAATAAAAAACCGCAAATTATTTTAAATTATTTCAAAACAAAGAGAAAAATTACGTTTAAAAGTCAAAAAAAATAGCTTAACAGTACTTGAAAAAACAAAAAGAGAAATTTATACTATCCTTATAGTGCAAGCGCTTGTACTAAATTTAAAAAGGAGGTTTGTGTATGAAGAAAACGCTTAAACTGCTGTCGATACTGTTAATAACCATTGCTCTTCTTTTTAGCTCAATTCCATCAGTACCAGCAGCACCGGATACTTCGGTTTCCAACGTCGTCAATTATTCGACAGATGTAATCTACCAGATAGTCACAGACCGTTTTTTAGATGGGAATCCCAGTAATAATCCAACAGGCGACTTATATGACCCTACCCATACTAGTTTAAAGAAATATTTTGGTGGCGATTGGCAGGGTATTATTAACAAAATTAATGATGGTTATCTTATTGGTATGGGAATTACAGCTATATGGATTTCTCAACCCGTAGAAAACATTTACGCAGTTTTACCAGATTCCACTTTTGGTGGAAGCACATCCTATCATGGTTACTGGGCACGAGACTTCAAAAAGACAAATCCCTTTTTTGGAAGCTTTACAGATTTTCAAAATCTCATAGCAACAGCTCATGCTCACAATATAAAAGTTATAATAGACTTTGCACCAAATCATACATCTCCTGCATCAGAGACAGACCCTACATATGGGGAAAATGGTAGATTATATGACAATGGAGTATTACTTGGTGGTTATACCAATGATACAAATGGATATTTCCATCATTATGGAGGAACTAATTTTTCATCATATGAAGATGGAATTTACCGTAATTTATTTGACTTAGCAGATTTAGATCAGCAGAATAGCACTATTGATTCATATTTAAAAGCGGCAATTAAACTATGGTTAGACATGGGGATTGATGG
>NZ_FQUR01000023.1 GCF_900129115.1 Thermoanaerobacter uzonensis DSM 18761
TACGAAAGTTTGTATACAGTCTGAAAGGTACTAAGCAATTAGTACCTTTTTTATAATGAATTTGGTTAGAGTGTTTTAGAGGATTTTTTGCTCCTCTTTGTGTATCCTAGATTATTCTGAATACTTAAAAGTAAAGTAAAGTGTGATATAGTGTGATATAATGAAATTAAAAACGAAATGGCAGGCATCCTCAAAATCCTTCTTTTTACAAAGAATCAGGACATCCTGCTCTTATCCCCGGCAGTATGGGTACAGGTTCTTATGTGGTGGTTGGCACAGAAAAAGCGGCAGAAACCTTTTATTCTGTAAATCACGGAGCAGGACGAAGGCTTTCACGAATGCTCGATTTGTGCCTCTTGCAGTTGTAAAAGGTGCAGATTTAAATTTTAAGATGAGGTGAACAAATGATTACAAGAGTCAAAAATTTATTAAAAGGTAAACATCGCCCTAAACTTATGGCTTTAGATTTTATCAAATACATAGGTCCTGGGCTACTGGTTACTGTTGGCTTTATTGACCCGGGGAATTGGGCTTCTAATGTTGCTGCAGGGTCGTCTTACGGTTATAAGCTTTTATGGATGGTGACTTTATCTACTATCATGCTCATTATACTTCAACATAATGCTGCACATCTGGGTATAGTTACAGGTTATTGCATGTCTGAAGCTGCAACTAAGTTTTTAAAGCCTTTTACTTCGAGGTTAGTTCTTATTTCAGCTGTCTTTGCGGCTATTTTGACAGCGATGGCAGAAATTTTAGGTGCCGCGATAGCTCTTCAAATGCTTTTTAAGATACCTATAAAGATAGGAAGTTTGATTACTCTTGTTTTTGTTTCATGGATGCTTTATACAAATTCCTATAAAAAGTTGGAAAAGTGGATTATAGGTTTTGTATCTCTTATTGGTATTTCTTTTATATTTGAGCTTTCGCTAGTTGATGTGAAATGGGCAGAAGCAGCTTCAAGCTGGGTGAAACCAGAATTTCCAGGAGGTTCTATGCCTATAATTATGAGTGTACTTGGTGCTGTTGTTATGCCCCACAATTTGTTTTTGCACTCGGAGATAATACAAAGCAGGCAGTGGAATTTAGAAGATGAGAAAGTCATAGTGAAACAGCTTAATTATGAGTATTTTGATACTATCTTTTCTATGATAATAGGTTGGGGAATAAACAGTGCTATGATTATTGTTGCAGCATCGGCTTTTTTTACCAATAATGTAACTGTAACGGAGCTTAATCAGGCACAGCAGATGTTAAAACCTCTTTTGGGAAATGCATCAGCAGTGGTTTTTGCTTTGGCTCTTCTTTTTGCAGGAATTTCTTCATCTATAACAGCAGGGATGGCAGGTGGAAGTATTTTTGCCGGGATATATGGAGAACCTTATGATATACACGATGCACATACAAAAGTTGGCGTAGGAATTACATATATTTTTGCAGTGCTAATAATATTCTTTGTAAAAAGCCCTTTTCAAGGACTGGTTTATTCGCAGATGTTTTTAAGTGTCCAGCTTCCAATTACAATTTTTTTGCTCATTTATTTGACTTCTTCAAAGAAGATCATGGGTAAGTTTGCAAATACATTGCTTTATAAAGTATTGTTATGGACTATAGGAATAATAGTGACGGTTTTAAATGTGATGCTTCTTATGAGCTTTGTTGGGTGATTGATATAAATGCTATAAAATGGTAGAATATATGTAAAGAATTTTGTGTGGTGAGGAATATGAGTATCACTGATGAAGAGAAAAAGAAAATACGTGAAAATTGGCGTATAAGAAGTGAAAAAGAGAAAAAAATGCTAGAAATACGAAAAAAGGATGCATTAGATAAAGCGTATAAGATTGCTAAATTTTTGAAAGAAAAATATAATGTGAGTAAAGTTGTCTTGTATGGATCACTGGCAAGGGGATTTGATTTTTGGGAATTTTCGGATATTGATATTTTTGTAGATGATTGGGATGATGATAAGTTTAACTACTGGACAATGTTTGTTGAGATAGAGAATATTGCAAGGCCTTATAAAGTGAGTATAGTTACACAACGAGATGCTACGGAGGCTTTGTTAAAGGAAATAGAGAAAGAGGGGAGGGAAATAGGGTAGTGGATGTGGGTAAGGTAAATAATACTAATTATGTTAAAATAATAATTTTGGTGGGGTGATAGTATGAAAGTTAAGTTTACTGTAGTTATTCAAAAAGAAGAAAATTGGTATGTAGCAAAGTGTATTGAAAACAGTGTTGCATCTCAGGGGAAAACTATAGAGGAGGCATTAGATAATCTAAAAGAAGCATTAGAGCTGTATTATGAAAATGGAGAGCTTGACCTGGAAGAGAAACCGCTATTTATAACAACAGTGGAGGTAGCAATATAATGGGATCGAAATATCCAGTTCTGCCGCCAGACAAAATTTTGAGAGCACTAAAAGAATTTGGATTTGAGAAGATTTCTCAAAAAGGTAGTCATATAAAGCTTAAGAACCCAGATGGTAAAGTAGTTATTGTACCGTTACATTATGAGATAGCTAAAGGAACGTTAAAGAGTATTCTCGAACAGGCAGGAATATCATTGGAGGAATTTAAAAAACATTTATAATGGTCTATTATTGGAAAGGAGTGAGAATTATGCCAATTGTAAATTTAATTACAAAAGAAAAGATTGCATCAGAAAAGAAAGAAATTTTAAAGAAAGAACTTGCCGATGTGATGTATGAAGTTGCAGGAAAAAGTGAAAATTGGCTTATGGTGAGATTTACTGAAGAAGAGGATATATTTTTCCAAGGTCAACCTCTAGTAAAGGGAGGTATTGTTGAGATAAAGCTTGTTGGCAAACTTCAAAGGGGACAAAAGGAAGAAATATCAAAAAGGATTTGTGATGTTTTAAATAAGGTTTTAGGCTATAGAAAAGACAGTATTTATATAGTTATCCAAGAAATAGAGGGACAAAATTGGGGTTATAATGGGAGCACTTTTTAAAAATGGAATGCTTAAAAGTGAAAATGATGAGAAGATTTTTTAAATCCTTATTATTTCCATAAATATGGGAAGTGATAAGGATTTTTGTTTCAAAAGGTCAAAAAATAAATTGAAATGAGGGAGTATTAAGTTTACAATATATATGAAATATAAATGCAAGGTGAAGTGTTATGGAAGATAAACTTGATTTGAATGTGATAAAACCGATTGAAGAGGTAAAGTATTTGTCTGCGGAAAATGCTTCGCGATATCGCCTTATCATGAGGTATTTTTATGAGCAGTACCAGAAATTTAAATATTGGCTGTACAAAGAGGATATATATGAATATGTAAATCAATTTGATATGTTTGCTGACTATACAATGGAAAAATGTGAGCAGGACTTAAAAGCACTTACTGAATGGAAAAACCTTATTGCGACACAAGATACCAGTAAAGCTTCTACGATTGACGAATTTAAAAACAAAAAATTCAGGTATCAACTGAGTCCATATTCTATTGAGATAGAGAGAATGACCATAAGGCTGGAAAGTATCGTCGGTTATGGTGGGTCACTACAGCCGTCTTTATTTGAAAGGATTTACCGCAATTTAATAAAGATAAATGAAATGGCGAAAAAAGAGGATTTACAGGAAATAAACAGATGGTGGGAAGACCTCAATACCGACTTTGAAAATATATATCACAATGCGACAGATTACATTGCAAGTCTTCAAAGCTCCAACGCTGATGAACTTATGAAATCAGAGCAGTTTATAATTTACAAAGACAAACTTATAGAATATTTAAGAGATTTTATAAAAGACCTTCAGAGGTTTTCTGTTGCCATAGAGAGCTTTTTGAAAAAGGTGAGTCCGGAGGTTGTCAATTCCGTTGTAGATAAGTTATGCCAATATGAAATGAGTATCCCAAGAATTGACAGGGTTTTAAATGAAGAGGAAGTAAAAGAAGATTTGATGGATAAGTGGAATAACATATCTTTTTGGTTTACAGGTCATAATTTTGAAGACAGCGAGGCAGTAAGGCTTCTTAATATATCAAACGAAATAATCAGAAAAATAACAATGTATGCGGCGAGAATAGCAGAAAACAGGATGAAAGCTGCCAGCAGAAAGAATGAATATATTGCTCTTTCTAAAATGTTTGCAAAAGCAAGCAATATAAAAGAAGCACACCTTTTGTCTGCGGCGGTTTTCGGTTGCTTTTACACAAGGCACATAAAAGGTGATTTTGAAAGAAAGACAGAAAGTGTAAACCAGAGCGTATGGGAAGAACCGCCCTTTAAAGTGATTATAAAGCCAAAAACAAGGAGCTACAGTAATTCTGTTAAGACAAATGCGATTATTGATAAAAGTGCCGACAAGACGGAGATGCTGATGGACTATCTCAATCAGAAAAATATAGAAGATGAAATAATAGCAAGTTGCATTGTTGGCAATAGAATAAGGATAAAGGATTTACCTGTTGTAAAATCTTTTGTGAGGGCAACGATACTTAAATGGATAGGAAAAGCGATAGCAAGAAATGGCTTTACAGGAAAAACAGAAGATGGAAGAACATACAGACTTCACATGCCAAAGAATGGCGAAAGAGCGGTTTTGAAATGCACAGATGGTAATCTTGATATGCCTGATATTGTAATTGAGTTTGTTGATTGAAGGTGAAAATATGGAAGAACTTCAGATGCTTCTTGAAAATTTTTGGATACTGAGAGAGGATAGAGAAAATTTTAACAAAATAAGAGATGCTGAGAATAAAATAAAACCTTTTGTTGAAGAGAAGTTAGGATATAGATTGATTATAAACCCGTATATTATTAAGTTAGAAAAAGTGCCGTCAGATGTTGAAGAGTGGATGGGGATAGATGCATTTCAAATGCCTATGGATTATGCATTTTTGTGTTTGTTCTTAGCTTTTTTGGAGGATAAAGGACCAGAAGACCAGTTTGTGCTGTCTAATATAACGGAATACATAGAGGCGCAGTATGATGGACCTGATAAAGTAGATTGGACGCTTTTTCAGCACAGAAAGTCACTTGTGCGGGTGCTCAATTTTGCTGTAGATATTGGCATAATTAAAATAGATGATGGTGACCATGAGAGGTTTTCAGAAAGTGAAGATACTGAGGTTCTTTACGAAAACACAGGTATTTCAAGGTATTTTTTGAGGTCTTTTAACAGAGAAATTACAGAAGACATGAAGATCGAGGATTTTTTGCAGGAGGACTTAAATCTTTCAAACTCCAAAGATGCGGTTATACAGAGAAGGCACAGGGCGTACCGAAAACTTATTCTTTCACCTGCTGTGTATAGTGAAGGGCCTGATGACCAAGACTTCATGTATATAAAAAATTACAGAAATACCATAGCGAAAGATTTAGAGGAGTATCTTGGTTTAAGGCTTCACCTCCACAAAACTTCTGCTTTTGTCCTATTTAATGACAACAAATATTTAAGGTCTTATTTTCCCGATAAAAACAAAAACATATCTGATATAATGCTGCAGGTAAGTAAAATTATAAGGGAAATGATTGAAGAGGGAAAACTCGCCTATAATCCTGATGATACTATAGATATAACTGAAGCAGAATTTATAAATATTATTTTGAAAGTAAAGGAAAGATTTAGTGATGGTTGGTATAAGTCTTACAGGGAGATGAGTGAAAAGCAGCTTATAGAAGAGGTCATTGAAAACATGGAAAGCTTTAAGATGATAAAAAGAGTTGAGGAATTGCATTCTATTAAAATACTACCTATGGCGGCAAAGCTAATTGGGGAATATCCTCCAGATTTTGAAAAAGGAGAAGGTGCAGATGAGTGAAAAATTAGCCGAAAGATGGATGATTAACAGGATTGGGCTTCTTAATTTTTGGTATTATGATGATGAAATATTTGAGTTTGCAGATGGAAGGCTTCTTTTAAGAGGTGCTAATGGTTCTGGAAAGTCAGTGACAATGCAGAGTTTCATACCTTTAGTATTAGATGGCAACAAAAGTCCTGAAAGACTTGATCCCTTTGGCTCAAAGGCGAGAAAGCTTGAGGACTATCTTCTTGGAGAAGAAGAGGTAAGTGAGCTTGATGAAAGAACTGGCTATCTTTTTATGGAATTTAAGAGAGAGAAAAAAGACAGTTACATCACCATAGGCATGGGTCTAAAGGCGAAAAGGCATCAAAATATGGACTTTTGGGGCTTTGTAATACTTGACGGCAGGCGTATAGGTATCGACTTCTTTTTATACAAAATGGAAATAGGCGATGACGGCAAAAGAGTAAAAGTCCCACTTACCAAAAAAGAACTTAAGAATAGAATAGGTGAAGGCGGAGAAGTAGTTGAAAGCCAAAAAGAGTACATGGAAATGGTCAATAAATACATTTTTGGCTTTAGTTCTATCGAGGAATACGACGAGCTCATAAAACTGCTGATACAGCTTAGAAGTCCAAAGCTTTCCAAAGACTTCAGGCCTACTGTGATATATGAAATTATGAAAGCTTCACTGCCTTCTCTCACAGATGATGATTTGAGGCCTCTTTCAGAAACCATAGAAAACATGGACCAGATTAAGATGCACCTTGATGTTCTTTACAGGAATATGGCTGCAGTAAAAAAGCTTAAAAATGAGTACGACAACTATAACAAATACATTCTTTATGAAAAGGCTGGGGATTTAGTAAAGGCATACAGCGATTTATACGCATCAAAAAAAGAATACGATAATTTAACTAAAGATATTGAAAATTACAGAAGTACAATAGCAAACTTGGGGAATGACATCATTTCTCTTGAAAGTGAAAGAGAAGCTTTAAAGAAAAAGGAAGAACAGCTTTCAAGTGGTGATGCTAAAAGAACCCAAAAGGAGTTATTAGAAGAAGAGGATCGATATAAGCAGTATTTGGAGGATAAGTCTAAAAAAGAAGAAGAACTCCGGAATAAACAAGATAAATATTATGGTTTAGAAAGAAAGATAAAAAACACTGAGGAACAAAAATACAAACTGGATAAAGAACTACAGGATAAATTAGAGGATATATCTTCAATTGCACAGGATATAGATTTCATGGAACATGAGTTTTCTGTAAGTGAACTTAAAAAAGTGTATGGAAAAGAATTTGATTTTACTTATTGGAAAAATGAATTAAAAAAGTATAAAGATAAAATAAAGCGTGCAATGAGTGCATTGAGAGAAGAAATAGAAGCAAATAAAAGGTATGATGCCGCACTTTGTGAGCAGGAAAGGCTTAAAAAAGAAAGAGAAGACAGGGCTAAAAAGCTTAATGAGGCAAAAAGGCTTTTTGACGAACAAAAAAGAGAATACGTTGAAAGAGTTTATAGTTGGTCACAGGGCAATGCAGAACTTAAGCTTTTAAGTAGCCAACTGGAAGGCTTAAGCCGTGTCATACTGGCGTATGGAGAGGATAAAGGATTTGACGATATTTTGGCTTTTGTGAGAAAACCCTATGAGGAAATACTAAATGGAATTCAGCAAGAAATTTTAAGATTAGAAAATCAAAGAGAGGTAAAAGAAAATCAGCTTCATGAGAAAGAAAAGTTATTGGAGGAATGGAAAAACAAAAAAGATCCTGAGCCTGAAAGAGATGAACAAGTCATAAACAACAGAAAAAGGCTTAAAGAAGCTGGAATTCCTTACATTCCTCTTTACATGGCGATTGATTTTAAAGAGGATGTGGATGATAAGACAAGAGGCAATATAGAAGCTGCGATAGAAGACATGGGGCTTTTGGATGCTCTTATCGTGCCAAAAGAATATTTTGAAAAAGCTCTTCAAATGGACAGCAATATGGCGGATAAATATGTTATGCCTGGAAGCTTTAATATGATGTTAAATGTATCTCAATATTTTAAAGTAGTTGACAATGAAGAAGGAGTTTCACCAGAAGATATTTCAGATGCTTTAAGCAATATATTTGTATCAGAAGAAGGCGGGATAACCTATATCGATTCAAATGGCGCATATGGAATAGGAGTAATAAAAGGGAAAGCACGGGATAAAGTTAAATCAAAGTACATCGGGAGTGAGTCTAGAAAGCGCTACAGAGAAGAGCTTATTAAATCTATACAAGAAGAAATACAGGCTATAAAAGCTGAAATATCTGCAATCGATGAGGAAATAAATGCAAAAAAATTAAGGATACAGAGGCTGGATTACGAATATTCGGCATTTCCCGGGAAAGAAGACATTGAAGAAGCATATAGATATTTAAAAACGGTAAAGGCTGATTACGAATACACCTCTCATAAACTGGATGAACAGCTTTTCATAGTTAAAAACTGTTTTGAGGACCTTCAGAAAAAGAAAGCTGTTGTAAGAGAATTGACATCTGGCATAAACATACATCCAGATATTGATACCTATTCTTCTGCGTATGAATATGTGGAAGAATACGCTTCAGGGATTAATGAAGTAGAAATACTATACAACAAATATGTTTTGCACATTTCAAACGAAGAAATGTTATTGCAGCAAAAACAAGATTTAGAATACGATATTGATAACTTAAAGTACGAAATAGACGTACTGGAAAACAAAATACAAAGTTCTGTTAAGAAAATTGAGATGCTAAAAGAGACATTAAAAGAACTTGGACTTGAAGAAATTGAAAAAGAACTGGAGATTTGCCTAAAAAGGCTGGAGGAAATACCTAAAGAGATTACAAATAAATCAGCAGAAAAAGCAAAACTTGAGGAGCGGCTACAGAGAAGCTTAAAAGACCTTTTAAACATTGAAGAAGAGATTCATCTTAAAGAGAAAATTTACAATATTGTTGAAGAGGGTTTAAAAAGAGAATTAGCACTTGGCTTTGTCAAGCAAGAGGTTGAAATGGAGGATATGTTAAAATTAAGTAAAAGCATTCTTTCTGAATACAAAGGCTTTTTTGACAAAGCGGGCTTTGACAGAGAAAAGTTTACAGAGAGACTTCAAAATGTGTATTTTGAAACTCGCAACGAACTTTTAGAATATGGGCTTTCAATTGGCAATATCTTTGATGAAGTTTATGAGGGAGACAATGAAAGAATAAAAGAGGCAAAGAATAAGCAGAGAAGGCTCAATATTACGGCAAATATAAATGGTAAAATTGTGTCTTTATATACGCTTTATTCTAATATTGAAGAAGATATAATGGCGAATGAAAGCCTTTTAAGAGAAACTGATAAGGTTCTTTTTGAAGAGATTATAATGCACAATGTGGGAATTAAGATAAGAGCAAAGATTTTTAAAGCAGAAGAATGGGTAAAGAAAATGAATAAACTCATGTCTGAAAGGGATACTTCCAGCGGACTTAAGTTCTCTATTGAGTGGAGAAGCATTCCTGCTTCTAATGAAGAAGAACTTGATACAAAAGAACTTGTGGATATTTTAAAATCCGATGCTGATATGCTGAAAAAGGAAGTCTTCGATAAAGTCGTAAATCATTTTAGGTCAAAAGTAGAAAGAGCCAGGAGGGCAATGGAGGAAAAAAACAATACAGAAACTTTTCACAAGATTATGAAAGAAATATTAGATTACAGAGATTGGTTTGAGTTTAAGCTTTACTACCGAAAAGAAGGGGAAAGCCGCAAGGAGCTTACTGATAATGCTTTTAATAAGCTAAGCGGCGGAGAAAAAGCGATGGCCATGTATATACCTTTGTTTTCCGCGGTTTACTCAAGATATGAGGGGGCATCGCCGACTGCACCTCGCATAATATCTCTAGATGAAGCATTTGCAGGAGTTGATGACACAAACATAAGGGATATGTTTAAACTGATTGAGGATTTAAGATTTAATTATATAATGAATTCTCAGGTTTTATGGGGAGATTATGACACTGTTCCCAAGCTTTCAATTTATGAACTTGTAAGGCCAAAAAATGCAAAGGCTGTATTGGTTATGAAGTATTTGTGGGATGGAAAGGTAAAGCACCTTATACTTCCTGAAAAAGAGGAGGTTGCCGCTCTTGAGGTGGGTGCTGTAAATGAATAAAGAAGAACTTAAATATTTTAAAGAAAAAAAGGGATACAAGAGGATTTTTGAAGGTATAAGGGAAAAGTACAGAAGTTTAGGACGTCTTGGAGGCGTTGTAAAGCTTGATAATCTTACGGAAGATGAAAAAGAAGTACTTACAAACCATTTTAAAAAAGACTATAGGACAAAAAAATCTGCATCCATTGATGTGGCAAAGTTTGAAGAGTCGCTAAAAAATACGCGATTTGAGAAGTATACGCTAAAAGACATACTGGAATACTATTTTGGCGGAAAACTCACCAGCAAAAAAGAGGATATGGAAATATTGGCCAAAGAAAGAGAAGAGTTCTTTAAAGAGCTCTTCTCTAAATACCAGGAATGTAAGTGCATTGATTGGCTAAAAAGTTTGTATGAGGGAACCGCTGTAGGGGTAAGGACAGTAAACCAGAGGTATTTAAATGATAGAAATGGGCTAAAAAAAGATATAATGTATGTATGTGATGCTATAAATAATTTGCCTGTTTATAAAGGGGAAAAGAAAAGACTGCCGGTGTTTTCTTCCCAGATTGCACGTAATCCTCACTATTTTGATTCAAATACAGAAGCTGGAAGTATGTTTATAAACGCTTTATGCACTTTGTTGGGGCTGAATGAAGTAAAAGGAAGTGAAGAAATATCAGAACTTTATTACAACGTTGGTATTTTGATAGATGAAATATCCAATTATGTCACACTCTCAGGACTTTTGGCATATGAGGGCGATACGGAAAATCAAGTATTTAAGGCTGCTTATGAAAGCAATCAAGTCTTGCAAGTTCCTCTTTTAAATTTGAGTAAAATTGAGAGGGTCATAAGCCCTTCTAAGAAAGTGTATGCTGTAGAGAATCCTTCAGTTTTTACATCTTTAATAGATGCCACAAGCAACGTATTTCCTCTTGTATGTACATATGGCCAGCCAAAACTTTCTTCTCTCCTGCTTTTAGATATGCTTTATAAAGAAGGGACAGAGATATATTACTCGGGAGATTTTGACCCAGAGGGGCTTATGATAGCAGATAGATTGTACAAAAGGTATAAAGACAAGTTTCACTTTTTGAAGTATGGTGTAGAAGATTATTTAAAATCTCTTTCAAATGAAGTCATAAATGATGTAAGGCTTAGTAAGCTAAATAAGATTGAATCACCTTTACTCTTTGATGTGGCAAAGGAGATGAAAATAATAAAAAAAGCAGGGTATCAGGAGCTTATAATAGATGATATTATAAATGATATAAAATTGATTGAAGAAGGTAAGGGGGAGTGGTAAAATTAAGGTAAATAGTGATCTTGATATTGCGGTACTTTTAGGGAATGGATATGATCCTATGGACAAACTTGCTTTAATTGGCGATTTGGTTTCAATATTTAAACGAGATGATATAGATTTGGTAATATTAAATTCTGCAAATCCAGTGCTTAAGCATCAAGTAATAAAGCACGGCAAACTTATTTTTGAAGAAAATGAAGATGTAAAGGTGGAATTTGAGGTTAAAACTCTAAGAGAATATATGGACATGGAATATTTTAGAAAAGTGCAGATGGATGTTATTAAAGAATGGGTAAAAAGTGTTGTAGGTGATAGGGAAGAGTAAATGGATGGAAGAAAATTATTATTTCTAATATGAAAGGAGACGTTATTGTGAAAATAAGTTTTTTGGGAGCTGCTAAAGAGGTTACAGGCTCATGCTATTTAGTTGAGACGGAAAAGACTAAGTTTCTTGTTGACTGCGGAATGTTTCAAGGGGGAGAAGTTGAAGACGAGCTAAACTATCAAGAATTTATTTTTGATGTAGGTGATATCGATTTTGTGCTTTTGACTCATGCCCATATAGACCACAGCGGAAGAATTCCTCTTTTGTACAAGAGGGGATACAGAAAAAGGATTTACGCGACCAAGGCTACCGTGGATTTATGCAGGTATATGCTTCCAGACAGTGGGCATATACAAGAGATGGAAAGTGAATGGAAAAACAGAAAAAGAAAAAGGGCAGATAAGCCTTTGAGGGAACCTCTTTATACTGCTGATGAGGCGAAAGATTCTTTAAGCATTTTCTATGGAGTAGATTATGGAGAAATAATTGAACCAGCGCAAGATGTAAAAGTGCGATTTAATGATGCAGGACATATGCTTGGTTCATCTATAATCGAAGTTTGGGTAAATGAAAAAGGCAAAGAAACTAAAATTGTATTTTCAGGGGATTTGGGGAATAAAAAAATTCCTCTTTTAAAAGAAGTTACACCGATTAAGAGTGCGGATTATGTTTTGTGTGAGTCCACATACGGCAATAGGCTTCATGAAGATATTGGAGATAGGGCAAAAAAACTCATGGAGATTATCATAAAAACCGTAAAGAGAGGCGGAAATGTCATAATACCTTCTTTTGCTGTCGGAAGGACTCAAGAACTTTTATATGAATTACATAAAAACAGAGAATTGTACAAAGACGAAATAGAGTTTTTAAACAACGTACCTGTTTATGTAGATAGTCCGCTTGCAACTTCTATAACAGATGTTTTTACTAAACATCCTGAATATTTGGACAGTGAAGCTCAAGAATACATTAAAAAAGGAGATTTACCCCTTGACTTTCCTAATTTGCACTTTACCCATAGTGTAGAAGAATCAAAAGCACTAAATGAAATTAAAACACCTGTCATAATCATATCAGCCAGTGGGATGTGTGAAGCTGGGCGAATTAAACACCATTTAAAACACAATTTGTGGAGGCCAGAATGCACGGTTTTGTTTGTGGGGTATCAGGCAAAAGGGACCTTAGGACGTAAACTTTTGGAAGGAGAAAAAAATGTCAAAATATTTGGTGAGGATATTAGCGTAAAAGCTGAAATAGAATATATTGAAAGTTTTTCTGGGCATGCAGACCAAAAGGGTATATTAGATTGGCTTTCTCAATTTACGGATAAGCCAAGGAAAATATTTATTGTACATGGGGAAGATGAAGCACAGGAAGAGCTGGCAGATAAGATAGAAAGTGAGGTTAGAGTAAAGACTTTAATACCTTCAAGATATGATACTTATGATTTCAATGAAGATAAGCTTGTAAGAGGAGAGGCTGAGGATAAGTTTAAACTTGAATTGGAGATTACTAACAAAATTGAAGAAATGAAACTGAGAAGTGACAAAGCATTGAATAAACTTCAAGAGTTAATAAACAGTAAAGATATAACAAAAGATTTAAATCCTATTGTAAGTGAGTTAAACAATATAAATGAAAGTTTAATGAAATTGTATAGAGAACTTTTAGATTAGAATGCATTATACATTCTCAGACTGTAGACAAACTTTCGTAAAGGAGATATTTTGCATAAGGAGCGACTTGTTACAAAGCGGTAACAAAACTTAGCAAGACCGAGGGTGGAGGCAGGGCCGAAGCCATGGATGGCGAAGGCGGGCACCTTAAGGCAAGGAGGCCGATTGTGCCCGGTACCCTGCCGAAGCGCGAAGGTCGAGCTTTAGTTTTGTCGCTTTGGAACATCGGAGCGACGATGAAAAATATCTCCTTTGAATATTTTTTAACTTTGTCAACAAACTGAGAATGCATTATGCATTCTTTTTTTGTATCTATAATGTTCCGATTGACTTGTCATTATTTAATAGATACAATTGATGTTAAGATGCATACAGACATAGATACAATTGTAAGGAGGAGTAGAACAATGAATGAAAGGTATGAACTAAATAAAAATTTAGCCCAAATGCTAAAGGGTGGAGTCATAATGGATGTGACAACACCAGAACAGGCAATTATTGCGGAGAAAGCAGGTGCTGTCGCTGTCATGGCACTTGAAAGGGTTCCAGCTGATATTAGGGCAAGAGGCGGAGTTGCAAGAATGTCAGATCCTAAAATAATAAAGGAGATAAAGGCGGCAGTATCAATCCCTGTTATGGCAAAAGTTAGAATTGGGCATTTTGTGGAAGCACAGATTTTAGAGGCACTTGGGATAGATTTTATTGATGAGAGTGAAGTTTTAACCCCTGCAGACGAGATGTACCATATAGATAAGTGGGCATTTAAGATACCTTTTGTGTGCGGGGCGCGAAACCTTGGAGAAGCACTAAGGCGCATAGGGGAAGGTGCTTCTATGATAAGGACAAAGGGAGAAGCAGGTACAGGAAATGTCGTGGAAGCAGTAAGACATATGAGGATAATAAATGCCGAAATAAAAAGGCTTACTACTTTGAGGGAAGACGAACTTATGGCTGCTGCTAAAGAACTTCAAGCGCCATATGAACTTGTAAAATATGTTGCACAGCATGGGAGACTTCCGGTTGTAAATTTTGCGGCAGGAGGAATTGCGACACCGGCAGATGCGGCTTTAATGATGCAGCTTGGTGCAGATGGTGTTTTTGTTGGTTCTGGAATATTTAAGTCACAAAATCCCGAAAAGATGGCAGAAGCTATAGTAAAAGCTGTAACCTATTATGACAAACCAGAAATATTAGCAGAAGTTTCAGAAGGATTGGGAGAAGCCATGCAGAGTATTGATATAAGGAAACTTGATGAAAAAGATCTATATGCTTCAAGGGGATGGTAATTTGCGCGTTGGAGTATTGGCAATTCAAGGTTCTGTTAGAGAACATATTGAAAAATTAAATCTTATAGATGGTGTAGAAGCTGTTTTGGCAAAAGACAAAAATACTCTGCTAAGCTTAGATGCATTGATTATACCGGGTGGCGAAAGCACTGCAATAGGGAAAATGATTGTAGATTTTGGACTCAAAGAGGCTATTTTAAAGCTAAATGAGAGGAAAATTCCTATATGGGGCACTTGTGCTGGCATGATACTTATGGCAAAATATATAGTTAATGATGACAAAGTGCACCTTGGAATAATGGATATTTCAGTTAAAAGAAATGCATATGGTAGTCAACTTGACAGTTTTAAAACGAAGCTCATGATACCAGCAGTTTCTAATAATGAAATAGAGGCGGTTTTTATAAGGGCTCCGTATATAGAAAATGTAGGAAATGGTGTCAGGATACTTGCGAAGCACCAAGGTAAAATTGTAGCGGCACAGCAAGATAATTTGCTGGCCACATCATTTCATCCTGAACTTACGGATGATTTAAGTTTCTATAAGTATTTCTTGAGGCTTAACTCTTAAGCCTTTTTTTATTTTGCAAAAATTTCATGCTGTTGTATTGTCAACAATATTTGATGTGTGTTATAATATAGGTAAATGATAAGCTTTACATAAGGCGTGTTTACAATTGAATAAAAATGAGAGAGCATAAATAGAGGAGCAGGCAAAACAGGTAGCCATGAGGTGATAAGGAGAAGAACCTCCAATACTTATGGCGAAGGTTTGCCTGCCGAAAGGATATATTCGTTCTTGGATATGTCCTTGGGGATGGGCACAAAGTCCATTACTGTCATGGGTGAGAGCCCGTGAAGCGCTATTTATGTAGTGAAAAGATTTTCATTACATAAATAGCGTTTTTTTAGTAAAGCAAAGGAGAAAATGTAGGTATTGTAATCGTTTGGGGGAGGGGTGTGTGAAAGAATGTCTTATAAAGATGAAACATATAGCAAAAGAAAAGAATTACCACAAATTTTTTATCAGAAAGCTTTAGAAATGTTACTTGAGTATATCGATTGGGGAGTACAAATTACTGATAGTGAAGGTTATACCCTGTACTATAATCGAGAATCCTCTAGGATTGATGGCATCCCTGTAGAAGAAGCTATGGGAAAGCATATTTTAGCAATGTTTCCTTCACTTTCAAAAAAAGAAAGTACAATTTTAAAAGTATTGAGAACGGGTGAACCTGTTGTTAAGCAAGAACAAGAAATTACTAATTGCTACGGACGAAAAATCTCTCTTTTCACTACTACTCTTCCAATTATAATCGATGAAAAAGTGTATGGTACAATTGATATTTCTAAGGACCTTTCTGAAGTAAAAAACCTCATGACAAAGGTAATTGAATTACGAGAAGAAGTGCGTCATAACCAACAACAAATTAGCAAAAATAGTGATGAGGCTTGCTATACTTTTGATGATATTATTGGAGAGTCTGAGGAAATTCAAGAATTAAAATACAAAGCTCTAAAAATTGCACGAGGCAACTCTCCCGTTTTTGTGTATGGTGAAACGGGGACAGGTAAAGAACTTCTAGTACAGGCCATTCATAATGCAAGCTTGAGAAAAAACGGTCCTTTTATTGCACAAAATTGTGCTGCTCTTCCTGAAAATTTGATGGAATCAATACTTTTTGGTACAGTTAAAGGTAGTTTCACAGGTGCAGAAAATCGTCCCGGTTTGGTAGAGCTTGCAGATGGAGGGACTCTATTCTTAGATGAAATTACCTCCTTAAGTTTTGATTTACAAGCAAAACTTTTGCGTTTCTTACAAGAGGGGTATATAAGACGTGTAGGAGATAGTAAGGTGAGGAAAGTTAATGTGAGGGTTATCAGCGCTTCTAATATTCACCCTCAGGAAGCCTTAGAAAAAAAGATTTTAAGACCAGACCTTTTTTATCGTTTGAACGCAATTAGCTTGTATGTGCCACCTCTCAGAGAAAGAAAAAGTGATATTCCTTTATTAGTGAAACACTTTATTGTAGAATTTAATTGGCAACTTGGGAAAAACATAAAAGGAGTGAGCGAAGAGGTAAAAAAAGTATTGATGAGTCTATCTTGGCCAGGAAATGTACGAGAATTAAAAGGTGTGATTGAATATGCTTCTAATTTTTGCGAGACCGAAATGATTCAACTACATGACCTTCCAGAACATATTTTAAAAAATGCTTTTATAGCGGGAGAGAAAGAAATAGCTATAAATACTATTGAAATAGAAGAAGACCTTCGTACTTTTTTATCAAAAATAGAGTATGAACTTATTTCTAAGACGCTAAAAAAAACAAACGGAAATATAAGTAGAGCGGCAGAAATTTTAGGTATTCCAAGGCAAACGCTGCAATATAAAATAAAGATGTTAAAAATAGCTTTTTAATTTTAAATTTTCTGCTTAATTTTAGGCAAAAAGACAACTTTCAAGCAAAATGTTTATAGAATTGTAGTTGAAGAAATAGAAATAAAAGTCTTTAAAGTGTTTAATTTAAATTTCAGCATTTCATTTAAAAAAAGAAATAAAAATATATGGCATAAAAGTTGCATCACGCTTAACTGTGAATTTATTTAAAGGATTTATTGAAACAAAGGACTAAAGCTGATATTATAAAATAAGATTAGAGTTATTTGAAGAGAAAATGTATTCATCAAAAAAGGTAATTATACTTTAATGAATCTAAAGAAAGGGGGGCATAATAAAGAAGTATTGAATATTTATGGAAGTTATTGAGCTTAATAATTAACAAATTTTTAAATTAGGGGGATTCTGGATGGATTTATTTAGAAAGAAGTCCGCAGATCAACTGTTGGAGGCAGCAGAACGAACAGGTCTAGCAAAAAAACTAACAGCTATTGACCTTGCAGCTTTAGCAATAGGCTCTGTTGTAGGGACAGGTATTTTTGTTGCAACTGGTGAAGGTGCGTTAAGAGCAGGTCCAGGTGTTATAGTTTCGTATATAATTGGTGGCATAACTGCTGCTTTAGCTGCTTTTATATTTGCTGAATTAGTTACAATGTTTCCTGTTGCTGGAAGTACATATACTTATTCCTATGTGGCTTTTGGAGAGATTATTGCTTGGATAATAGGATGGGACTTGCTTTTGGAATATTTGGTTTCAGCAAGTGCAGTAGCGTCAGGGTGGTCGGGAACTTTTGTAGGTCTTTTAAAGTCTTTCGGTATAACTTTACCGGAGATTATAACAAAACCTCCTATTTGGGGAGGAGTAATGGATTTGCCATCAATTTTAATAGTTGCTTTTGCTGCATGGATTTTGTATATAGGTGTAAAAGAAACTGCTATTTCCAATAATTTGATAGTAGCTTTAAAAATTGCGGTAATACTTTTATTTATTTTTATTGGAATAAGCCATGTAAAATTATCTAACTTAACTCCTTTTGCACCATATGGTTGGAAAGGTATAATGTCTGCTGCAGCGATAATCTTTTTTGCATATATAGGCTTTGATGCTGTTTCTACTGCAGCAGAGGAGACAAAAAACCCTCAGAAAAATGTGCCATTAGGCTTGATGATGGCGATGATAGTTATACTTGCACTTTATATTACAGTGGCTTTTGTGTTAGTAGGCATGGTGCCTTATAAAGAGATTGTTCCCGACAATGCTTTGCCGGGGGCATTGATGAGTATAGGAATCAACTGGGGCTCGGCATTAGTGGCTACTGGTGCTGTTATAGGTATGATATCTACTCTTATCATAACTCTTTATGGTCAAATAAGAATATTTATGGTTATGGCAAGGGATGGGCTTTTACCTGAAGTATTTTCTCATGTACATCCCAAATATAGAACGCCTCACATAAATACTATAATTACAAGCTTGCTAGCTGCAATAATAGCAGGTTTTCTACCTCTTGATATAATAATTGAGCTTTGTAATATAGGGACCTTATCGGTGTTTGTTTTGGTATCTATTGGTATCTTGGTTTTAAGGGTAAAAATGCCTCATGTAGAGAGAAAATTCCGTGTTCCTTTTGTGTGGATAGTTGCCCCATTGACTGCAGCTTTTAGTATTTATCTTATGGCAAGCCTTCCAGTTGTTACATGGATAAGGTTTGGTGGATGGATGCTGGCGGGTTTGTTAATTTACTTTGCTTATGGAAGGTATCACAGTGTATTAAATGTTCAAAAATAAGGAGGCTTAATTAGCCTCCTTTCAGACTATAGACAAACTTTCGAAAAGGAGATATTTTGCAATCGGTGCGACTTGTGACAAAGCGGCAACAAAACTTAGCAAGACCGAGGGTGAAGGCAGGGCCGAAGCCAAGTATGGCGGAGGCGGGCACTAAGATAAGGATGTCGAATGTGCCCGGTACCCTGCCGGAGCCCGAAGGTCGAGCTTTAGTTTTGTCGCTTTGGAGCATCGGAGCGACGATGCAAAATATCTCCTTTTAATATTTTTTACTTTGTCAACAAACTGTAAGGAGGCATAATTAGCCTCCTTTTTCAGTTTTTTGACAAAGTATTATCGTTGTTGGCATTTTGTATCGTTCGCTCAGGTGATGACTAAAATTAAGCAAAAGACAATATTCTAGCAAAAATATAAACTCGACCACGGACTCCAACAGGGTTCCGAGCACTATTATTTTTATTGGCATATATTTTGCATACAAGAAGTGTGAAATCATTTTCTTAAAATATTCTAAAAGTTAAGGAGGTGGGGACAGTTTTGAAGGCGACAATTAGAGTAAGGATGAGCTTGCATGATGCCCATTATGGGGGAAATCTTATAGATGGAGCAAGGATTTTAAGCCTTTTTGGAGATGTGGCAACAGAGCTTTTGATACGGTACGACGGAGACGAGGGGCTATTTAGGGCTTATGACAGTGTGGAATTTTTGGCACCAGTATATGCAGGGGATTTTATTGAAGCAACAGGGGAAATCGTGGAGATAGGCAATACTTCAAGAAAAATGGTTTTTGAAGCTAAAAAAGTTATAGCAGCGAGGCCAGATATAAATGATTCAGCTGCAGAAGTTTTAGAAGAACCTATAATTGTATGCAAGGCAAGTGGGACTTGTGTGGTGCCAAAAGAGAAGCAGAGGTATAGAAAATAGGGGGAGATGAGAGTGGAAAAGCTTATTATTACAGCAGCTATATGTGGAGCGGAGGTAACAAAAGAACACAATCCTAATGTTCCTTATACAATAGAAGAGATTGCAAGAGAAGCTTATGCAGCTTATAATGCAGGAGCCAGCATCATACACCTTCATGTCCGATATGATGATGGGACTCCAACTCAAAACAAGGAAAGATTTAGAGAAGCTATTGAAGCCATAAAAACAAAATGTCCTGACGTGATAATTCAGCCTTCTACCGGCGGTGCTGTTGGGATGACCAGTGGGGAGAGGCTTCAGCCTATTTATTTAAATCCTGAAATGGCATCTTTAGATTGTGGAACTTTGAATTTTGGTGGAGACGAAATATTTGTAAATACGGAAAATATGATCATTGAATTTGCTTTAAAGATGAATGAAGTTGGTGTAAAGCCAGAACTTGAGGTGTTTGACAAAGGAATGATAGATACGGCGTTAAGGCTTCATAAAAAAGGATATATAAAAACGCCTATGCACTTTAATTTTGTAATGGGAGTAACAGGTGGTATTTCTGGCGAGATAAGAGATTTTCTATTTTTAAAAGAGAGTATTCCAGAAGACAGTACTTTTACTGCTACTGGAATAGGGCGATATGAATTTTCTGTGGCAACCATGGCTATATTAGCAGGAGGCCATGTAAGGGTTGGGTTTGAAGATAATGTATACATTTCCAAAGGAGTATTGGCAAGATCTAATGGAGAGCTAGTTGAAAAAGTAGTTAGGATTGCAAGGGAGTTAGGAAGAGAGGTTGCTACTCCTCAAGAAGCCAGAAAAATTTTGGGGTTAGAGGTGAAGTCATGAATAAGGTTGTAAAGCTTGAGGATTTAAAACCTTTGCTTAAAGATGGTATGACTATGATGATTGGCGGCTTTCTTGCCAACGGTACCCCAGAGAGATTAATAGATCTGCTTATAGATATGAGGGTAAAAGATTTAACTATAATTGCCAATGATACCAGTTTTCCTGACAGAGGTATTGGAAGATTGGTAGTAGCAGGTCTTGTAAAAAAAGTTATAACTTCTCATATAGGTACCAATCCAGAGACGGGAAGACTTATGAATGAAGGAAAGCTTGAAGTAGAATTAGTTCCCCAGGGCACTTTAGTAGAGCGAATAAGGGCATATGGAGCAGGGTTAGGAGGTATTTTGACCCCTACAGGAGTAGGTACGGTTGTGGAAGAAGGAAAGGAAAAGATTACAGTTAATAGAAAAGAATATTTGTTAGAATTGCCTCTTGGTGCGGATGTGGCACTTTTGAAGGGAAGCATTGTTGACGAATTTGGAAATATTTACTACAAAGGAACGACAAGAAATTTCAATCCACTTATGGCGTTAGCTGCTCAAACTGTAATAGTAGAAGCTGAAGAAATTGTAAAAGTCGGAGAGCTTAAACCGGAAGATGTGATGACACCAGGTGTTTTGGTTGATTATATCGTAAAAGGAGGGGAAGACAGTGATAAATAATCCTGAATTAGCAAAAGAAATAATCGCAAAAAGAGTGGCAAAAGAGCTTAAAGATGGGCAATTAGTAAATCTTGGAATCGGTCTTCCCACGTTAGTGGCAAACTACATTCCTAAAGGTGTACATGTAATATTTCAATCGGAAAACGGAATTACTGGAATGGGACCAATGGCTATACCAGGAGAAGAGGATAAAAATATTACGAATGCTGGAGGACAATATGTAACGGTTTTGCCGGGAGCAGCATTTTTTGACAGTGCCTTTTCCTTTGCTTTAATAAGAGGAGGGCATGTAGATGTTACAGTTTTGGGAGGTTTGGAAGTAGACCAGGAGGGAAATTTAGCGAACTGGATAATACCTGGTAAAATAGTGCCAGGAATGGGAGGAGCAATGGACTTAGCGACGGGTGCCAAAAAAGTTATAGTTGCTATGCAACATACTGGTAAAGGACAGCCAAAAATACTTAAAAAATGTAGACTACCTCTAACTGCTAAAGGAAAAGTAAGTCTCATTGTAACGGAGCTGTGTGTTATTGAGGTCACAAAAGAAGGGCTTTTATTAAAAGAGATAAACAAAGAAACTACAATTGATGAAGTCAAGTCTTTAACAGAAGCGAACTTGATTATACCAGATGATGTTAAATATATTGATGTTTAATTTGAATTTGTGAAAGGTAGGAGGTTTTACTGTATGATGGGATGTAAATATGGTACACATAGGGTAATTGAACCGAAAGGAGTTTTGCCACAAGCGGCATACAAGATTTCAAACGACATGGATACAATTTATGATAATGAAATTTTAATAGATGTAATAGCGTTGAATATAGATTCTGCAAGTTTTACACAGCTTAAAGAAGAAGCTGGAGGAGACGTAGAAAAAGTGAAGGCTAAAATTTTGGAAATAGTCAATGAAAGAGGGAAAATGCAAAACCCCGTTACAGGCTCCGGGGGAATGCTTATAGGCCGTGTTGAAAAAATAGGAGATGCACTACTCGGCAAGAGGGACTTAAAAATAGGGGATAAGATAGCGACATTAGTTTCTCTTACACTTACTCCTCTTAGAATAGATGAGATTTTATCTGTCAAACTCGATATAGACAGAGTTGAAATAAAGGGCAAAGCAATACTTTTTGAAAGTGGAATTTATGCTAAACTTCCTGATGACATGGAAGAAACATTAGCTTTGGCTGCTTTAGATGTAGCAGGAGCGCCTGCTCAAACCGCAAAGCTTGTAAAACCAGGTCAGAGTGTTTTAGTGCTTGGAGCTAATGGAAAGTCAGGGATGCTTTGCTGTTATGAGGCTAAAAAAAGAGTAGGACCGACTGGCAAGGTTATAGGAGTTGTGAGAAGAGAAGAAGCAAAGAAAAGATTGGAGGAATTAGACATTTGCCATGAGATTATAATCGCTGATGCGCAAAAACCAGTGGAGGTTCTAAATAAAACTCTAGAAGTAAACGGAGGAAAAGAAGTAGATATTGCTATAAACTGTGTAAATATTCCAAACACAGAGATGTCCACTATTTTGCCTGTAAGGGATGAAGGAATTGCCTATTTCTTCTCAATGGCGACAAGTTTTACAAAAGCAGCTTTAGGTGCAGAAGGTGTAGGAAAAGATATCACGATGATAATAGGAAATGGCTATACAAAAGATCATGCAGAAATCACTCTGCAAGAATTGAGAGAGAATGAAAAGCTGAGGAAAGTTTTTAAAGAAATGTATGCTAAGTGAGGCAGAGGTAAATTAAATGGGGGGATTTTTAAGAATGAGAGTTAATAGGAGATATGAGCTTTTCGGACATGTGTCGGACGAAGAGTGGAACGACTGGAAGTGGCAAATTAGAAACCGAATAGAGACAGTGGAAGAACTTAAAAAATATTTTCCATTGACACAAGAGGAAGAAGAAGCGATTTCTAAGACTTTGCAGACTTTGAGAATGGCTATAACGCCATATTACCTTTCTTTAATAGATCCAAACGATCCAAATGACCCCATAAGAAAGAGAGCGGTTCCTACTATAAATGAGCTTTACAGGGCTTCCGAAGATTTGGTAGATCCACTTAGTGAAGATGTGGATTCGCCAGTGCCGGGGCTTACTCACAGATATCCTGATAGGGTACTTCTTCTTATAACAGACCAGTGTTCTATGTATTGCAGACATTGTACGAGGAGAAGATTTGCAGGACAAACTGATGCGCCACTTCCAATGGATAAAATAGAGAGGGCCATCGAGTACATTGCTAAAACTCCACAAATACGAGATGTACTTATTTCGGGGGGAGATCCACTTACCCTTTCAGATGATAAGTTAGAGAGTATTATAAAAAGGCTAAGAGAGATACCTCATGTAGAGATAATAAGAATAGGTTCCTCAACTCCTGTTGTGCTTCCACAAAGAATAACGCCAGAATTGGTCAACATGCTTAAAAAATATCATCCAATATGGGTAAATACCCATTTTAATCACCCTCACGAAATAACAGAGGATTCTAGAAGAGCCTGCGAAATGCTGGCAGATGCGGGAATTCCTCTTGGAAACCAGACGGTTCTTCTAAGGGGAGTAAATGATTGCGTACATGTCATGAAAAAACTTGTTCATGAATTGGTGAAAATAAGGGTAAGGCCCTATTATATTTACCAATGTGATTTGTCATTAGGGCTTTCCCACTTTAGGACTCCTGTTTCAAAGGGAATTGAAATTATTGAGGCTTTGAGAGGTCATACATCAGGATTTTGCGTTCCTACCTTTGTGGTAGATGCACCAGGCGGAGGAGGGAAAATTCCAGTAGGCCCCAATTATGTAATATCTCAAAGCCATGACAAAGTAGTTCTTAGAAATTATGAAGGAGTTATCACCACATATATAGAGCCACAAAATTATATGCCAGGTCCTTGTGTATACGATGATGAAATACCAGAAGAAATAACTGGTGTTGCGGGTCTTCTCCAGCAAGACAAAATTGCTACAATAGAGCCTCAAGAATTAGAAAGGAAAAAGAGAAGGAGATTAGATGAGTAAAATACTTGAATTGCTGAAGGACTATCGCACCATTTCTATAATAGGCATGGCAAAAAATGTAGGAAAAACTACAGTGCTAAATTATATTTTGAGTAAGGCCAGGGGTAAATATACCCTTGGTCTTACCTCAATAGGAAGAGATGGAGAAGAGTATGACCAAGTAGCTTTTTTCCCCAAACCTCGAATTTACATAGCTAAAGGTAGCTATATAGCAACAGCGAAAGAGGCTTTGCTAAACAGCGATATTACTAAAGAAATAGTTGCAACTACAGGATTTGATACTCCAATGGGAGAAATAGTAATTGCTAAAGCATTAAGCGATGGTTATGTAGATTTAGCAGGACCATCTATAAATAGTGAAATGACAAAAGTATGTAACCTTCTTTTGAAATTGGGTTGTGATAAAGCTATTATAGATGGAGCCTTAAGTAGAAAAACTCAGGCTTCTCCTTCTGTATCTGAAGCTACAATACTGGCTACAGGAGCAGCTTTGTCCTATGATATGGAGGAGACGATTAGAAAAACAGCTTTTACTGTGAAACTTTTGTCTATAGAGGCAGAAAAAGATAAAGAAATTTTAAAATTGGCGCAAAATATTTTAGATAACTCTCGTTTGGGTTTTATATACAAAGATAAGCGTTATAAAAGGATAGAACTACCTACAGCTATAGATTCTTCTAAAGAGATTGTTGTAAATTTAGAAGGGGCCACTCATGTAATTATAAAGGGAGTGGTCTCTGATAAATTAATTGAAGATGTGATGAGAGGTACAGATAAGTATAAAGGAGTAGTGTTTCTTGCAGAAGACTCTACAAAGCTTTTTTTACAAGAAGAAACATTTTTAAAGTTTCAAAAGGGTGGTGGCATTTTAAAAGTACTAAAACCAGTAAATTTAGTTTGCGTTACTATAAATCCTGTCTCCTCTTTAAATTATCAGTATGACAAAAAGGAGTTTTTAGAGAGATTAAAAAGAGAAATCTCTATCCCTGTATTTGATGTAATGGGTGGTGATTAATATTAAATTTTTGACAGAAAAAGAAAGAGAGCAAATAGGCTTTAACTATATAATGGCTAGATTGCAGGTTATAACTCCTTATGGGAAAGAAGAGATGAAAAATGCAAAGCCTTTTAAAAGAGAGGAAAAAGAAAAAGTTATAAAAGAGTATGACTATATTGAATTAATGAGAGGGAGTTTAGAAAAGCACAAAGAGTTGTTTTATAAAATTTTAAAAATACTTTTTAAGATAAAAGATATAAGAAATAGTGTAAAAAGGTGTAAAACTGGCGAAATTTTAGATGAAGTGGAGCTATACGAAATAAAAATATTTTGCCTTTTGAGTGAAGAACTGCGCACTTTTATGGAAAGATTAAAGATTGACATAGAAGATATAAAGCTAAAATCGGTAAAATCTATTTTAGATTTACTTGACCCTCAAAAAAAGAGGATTGCTACTTTTCACATTTATGATGAATATTCACAAAGGCTTAAAGAAATAAGAGAGAAAAAAAGGGAAATTGAAAGACAAATATTTTTAGAGACAGAAAAGGAAAAAATCGAAAAGCTAAAGGAAAAAAGATTAGAGATAGTGGTTTTAGAGCAACAGGAAGAGTTAGAAGTTAAAAAGAGGATTTCTAAAGAGTTGTTTAGCTACACCAGTATATTAGAAGCTAATATAAAAGCTATAGGTCGTTTTGATTTTTTGATGGCAAAAGCTAAATTGTCAATGGAATATGGAGGAATAAAACCCAAGATAAATGAAGACTTAGAGATTAACTTTACGAATGTAATAAATCCTCAGGTTTCAGACATTTTAAAGGCTCAAGGCAAAAAATTTACTCCAATAAGTTTAAAGATAAAAAATGGAACTACTGTTATAACAGGTGCCAACATGGGAGGAAAAACTGTAGCATTAAAAACTATCACTCTTAATCTTTTATTAGGCATAATGGGGTTTTTTGTATTTGCTGAGGAAGCTTCCTTTCCTATTGTAGATTTTATACATTTTGTTTCTGAGGATTTACAGTCTGTATCAAGAGGATTAAGTAGTTTTGGAGCGGAAGTTATTAAATTAAAAGAAATAATAGAGGATGTAAAAAAAGGAAGTGGGTTTATTGCGTTGGATGAGATAGCGAGAGGAACAAATCCGGAAGAGGGATTGTACATTGTAAAAGCTATTTCAAAGTATTTGAATAGCTTTCCTTCTATAACCCTATTAGCCACCCATTATGACGGTGTGGTAGAGGAAAATATGATTCATTATCAAGTAGTGGGACTGAAAAATATTGACTTTGAAATGTTAAAACAAAAAGTTAGCATGAATAGAAACAGTTCGATAGAAATTCTTCAAGAATATATGGATTACAATCTGGAAAGGGTAGATTCTTTTTATGAAGTTCCCAAAGACGCTTTGAACATTTGTAGAATATTGGGCTTAGAAGAAGAAGTTATAAAACTTGCAGAAAAGTACTATAAGAAGGAGGGTTGATATATGAAAAGCAAGCTTAATTTAAATTGGGATATAGTCAATAAGGCGAGAGAGTGCGCAAGAAATATTGCAGAAGATACACAAAAATTTATTGATGCCCATACTACTGTTGCAATTGAAAGAACAGTATGTAGGCTTTTAGGAATAGATGGAATAGATAAGATGGGAGTTCCTCTTCCTAATGTTGTGGTTGACAACATAAAAAATGGAGGGGGGCTTTCACTTGGGGTAGCTTTTTTTATAGGTAATGCTATGCTTTATACAGAACTTACTCCTCAACAGATAGCTGAAAAAGTGGGTAGAAATGAGCTTGACCTTACTAAAATGCCGATGGCGGATTTGTTTGATATAAAACTAGCTGTTCAAGAGGTTGCGGTAAAAACTGTTGAAAAGATAAAAGAAAATAGAAGGAAAAGAGAAGAACTTTTGAAAAAATACGGTGAGAAAGAAGGTCCTCTTCTCTATTTGATTGTAGCAACAGGTAATATCTATGAAGATATTGTGCAGGCACAGGCTGCTGCAAAGCAGGGAGCAGACGTAATTGCGGTAATTAGGACTACAGGACAGAGCCTTTTAGATTATGTACCTTATGGAGCAACTACTGAAGGATTTGGAGGTACTTACGCTACACAAGAGAATTTCCGCCTTATGAGAAAAGCACTTGATGAGGTTTCTGAGGAATTAGGCAGGTATATAAGGCTTTGCAATTATTGTTCTGGTCTTTGTATGCCCGAAATTGCGGCTATGGGGGCTTTAGAGAGATTAGATGTTATGCTAAACGATGCTCTTTATGGGATTCTTTTTAGAGATATAAATATGAAGAGAACAATTATAGATCAATATTTTTCAAGAATTATAAATGGTTTTGCAGGAATTATTATAAACACTGGAGAAGACAATTATTTGACAACTTCTGATGCTTATGAAGAGGCTCACACAGTTTTAGCTTCTCAGCTTATAAATGAGCAATTTGCTCTTTTAGCAGGGATTCCAGAAGAGCAGATAGGATTGGGGCACGCTTTTGAAATGAACCCTGACCTTAAAAATGGATTTTTATATGAACTTGCGCAAGCACAGATGGCAAGAGAGATATTTCCTAAAGCTCCTTTAAAATACATGCCACCTACAAAGTATATGACAGGGAATATTTTTAAGGGACATGTGCAAGATGCTTTATTTAATATTGTGACTATAATGACAAAGCAAAAGATTCACCTTTTGGGTATGCTTACAGAAGCTATACACACGCCTTTTATGTCTGATAGGGCTTTGTCTATTGAGAGTGCAAAGTATATATTCAACAATATGGCAGATATAGCAGATGAGATATACTTTAAAGAAGGTGGAATAATCCAACAGAGGGCTAATGAAGTTCTTATTAAGGCTTATGAGCTATTGAGGGAAATTGAAAAGGAAGGACTCTTTAGAACATTAGAGCAAGGTAAGTTTGCAGGAATTAAAAGGTCAATGAATGGAGGAAGAGGTTTAGAGGGAGTTGTAGAGAAAGACCCAAACTATTTTAATCCTTTCATAGACCTTATGCTAAGAGGTGATAGACAATGAGCAGTGGGCTTTACTCTACAGAGCGGAAAGATTACGATAAAACCCTTGATTTGACCAAAGTCAAACCCTATGGAGATACGATGAACGATGGAAAAGTTCAATTAAGCTTTACTTTACCTGTACCAGATGGAGAAAAAGCAGTAGAGGCGGCTAAGCAACTAGTAAAGAAGATGGGACTGGAAAATCCAATGGTGGTATATCATACACCTTTGGACAAAGATTTTACCTTCTTCATAATATACGGAAGCCTTATTCACACTGTAGACTATACTTCTATACATGTAGAGACTATAGATATCAAAACTATGACAATGGAAGAAGTTAATGAATACATCAAAGAACACATAAAGAGGAAAATTGTGGTAGTTGGTGCCACAACAGGAACAGATGCCCACACCGTCGGACTGGATGCCATTATGAATATGAAGGGATATGCAGGTCATTATGGGCTTGAGAGGTATGAGATGATAGAAGCCCATAATCTTGGGAGCCAAGTTCCCAACGAGGAATTTGTTAAAAAGGCGATAGAACTCAAAGCAGATGCGCTTTTGATTTCTCAAACAGTTACACAAAAGGACATTCACATAAAAAATTTGACTCATCTTGTAGAGCTTCTTGAAGCAGAGGGAATAAGAGATAAGGTGTTGCTAATATGTGGCGGCCCTAGAATAACTCATGAGCTTGCAAAGGAATTAGGGTATGATGCAGGTTTTGGACCAGGTAAATATGCTGATGATGTGGCGACGTTTATAGTAACTGAAATGGTCAAAAGAGGAATAAAAGGCTTAAGAGATATATAAAAGAAGGAGGCTATAAACACAGCCTCCTTCAGACTGTAGACAAACTTTCGTAAAGGAGATATTTTGCATAAGGAGTGACTTGTGACAAAGCGGCAACAAAACTTAGCAAGACCGAGGGTGGAGGTAGGGCCGAAGCCAAGGATGGCGGAGGCGGGCACCTTAAGGCAAGGAAGCCGATTGTGCCCGGTACCCTGCCGGAGCCCGAAGGTCGAGCTTAGTTTTGTCGCTTTGGAACATCGGAGCGACGATGCAAAATATCTCCTTTTGAATATTTTTTTGCTTTGTCAACGAACTGAGGAGGCTATAAAACACAGCCTCCTTTTATTTTTGTATTTTTTTATTGTTTTATACTACCCAATTTCCTTTTATTAGAATGCGTGCAGAACCGCCAACGAGTACTTTGATATCTTTATCTTTTTTCACTAATTTTGCATATATTTTTGATGGTCTTCCCATGCTTTCACCCTGATGGATTAAATAAATTTTATCCAACTCATTAATTACATTATGAAGGTATAGATAATAAGTCAAAGCTCCATTTGCTGTTCCTGTTGCAGCTTCTTCATTTATTCCATAAAGAGGTGCAAAGTCTCGACAGTCAGCCACAGCTTCTTTTTTGTCAAGAGTGAAAACATGAATGCTTACGGCGTTTTTTTCTTTTGTGAGTTCTGCTATGGCAGAGTAATCAGGATTTATTTCAAAAAGTGCTTTTTTTGTTTTAACAGGTACTATTATGTCCCAAAGGCCTGTAGAAACTAATTGAGGTTTTAAATTATATAGGGAATCTCCGATCATTTCTGGAGCAATATTTAATGCTTGTGAAATTCTTAAGATATTTTCTTCGCTGTCTAATATTTCTCCTGCTTCTGGTGCCGCTTGCTCTAACATAATTTTGTCTTCCTCAATGTATACAGGCAAATCTCCTGCTAAAGTATGCATGGTAACTACAGTATTTGGTTTAACAAAGTTAAGCTCTTTTAAAACTGTGAAAGATGCGATTGTCGCATGGCCACATAAAGCGACTTCTGAAGTGGGTGTAAAGAAGCGGATGTTGTAACTATCATTTGTCAGTTTTTCTAAAAAAGCTGTTTCTGAATATCTTAGTTCGGTAGCCAGATTTTGCATAAATTTTTCATCCACTTTTTCGCCTTTTTCTAACAATACTACTCCTGCAGGATTGCCACTAAATTCTTTGTTTGTAAAAGCATCGACAATAAAAATTTGCATAAAAAGTCCCCCTCTAAATATTAATTTATTTCGAATAATTATAATATAGCACAGTAGTTAAAGTTTTCAAGTTTCCATTTGTATACGATAGTGTCAAGATACTGTAGGATATTTTTAAGACAACCCCTGTAACTTACTTAATTCAGGGCTTCGTCTTATCATGTTCTTTATATGACTTGCGCGTATTTTATTGCTCTTAAAATCCTATATATTGGCGTTACTTTCCCTATATTCAAAACTGTAATATTATTTATCTTTTCATTTGTAGACGTTTTAATTCTCCTTACCGCCTCTTTTATTTGCTTCTTCGTTAATTTGTAACTTTCTGCATTTATATTCTCTCTCTTACCCCATTCTATTTCTCTTAGATCTCCTCCATTCTTGCTGAATACTCTTAATTTCGCCATTAACTTTA
>NZ_FQUR01000024.1 GCF_900129115.1 Thermoanaerobacter uzonensis DSM 18761
GGGCTGAATACTGTAATAACCATTCTCATCACCTTCTTACTACTTTGAATGAATTAAGCTTTAAGTACGGCACAAGCTGTGCTGCAGAGTTTAAATCTGCATTGAGGATTAAGTTTGCCTTGTCAGAGCCTTCCTTCACAACCGAGATTACTTTAAAGCCGTCAAGAACTTTAGAGCCTGTCTGGTCAAAGACTATAAAGCTTACTGTGTCTCCTGACTGAAGCGTTTTTGCTTCTACAGAAGTTATAGGAACTGTCATTACAGCATGGTCGGGGCCTAAGGATTGAGTATCTTTTGAAGTTAAAATTTCAATTGGGATAAAGTCTCCTTTTACTCTTCCTTCCTTCACAACTTTCCCCACAACATCGGATAGGCTTCTGGCATAGTTAGGGTTAACTACCGAAGCAGGCACATCAATTATTTTTACCGCATCCTCTGAGATAACAGTACCTGCCGGTATATCTTTTTCCACAACAACCACCTTTTCTGTCTTCTGGATATTCTGCATAAACACAAGCATAAAGGCTGCGGAAACAGCAGCTGTTATTAAAGCAATTTTAATAATCCTGCTCATAAAGAACCTCCTTTACTAGAAGCTGTTCAATTTTTAGTAGGCCTTCGTTTAGGTCGGTGCATCTGTAGCTTTCGCCTAAAAATTTAACTATGCCCTCTATCTGCTTCTTTGCGGTTTCTACACTCTTTACAAAACTTTCAAACTTAAGCTCAGTGTCCTCTAAATTTGTGAGCAAATAGGATACATCTTCAAAGCTTCTAGGCTTTTCAAAAATTTCTTTTACTTTCTCAGCCGTTACAGGCTCAAATACTATGTCATATATTCCCATTATAAAAAGTTTGGCTGTGAAGTCTTTATTAATGCTTTCTCCTGCAAGGAAAATAACTCTCCTTCCTCTTTTCCTCACTTCAAAAAGCAGATTTTCTGCTGATAAATCGCCTGCAAGAGCCTCAGAAAAAATCAGGGTGTCAAAATTAAAATTAAAAACAGCTTCCCTGTAGTATACCACTGCAGTATTAGGAAGCACCTCAGAAAGTTTTTTGTCCAGCGCTTCAATTCCAGTTGCAAGAAGCACCACACTCATCTCCTCCTTCATCCACCATCTTCTTTTTTTGCTGACCACTCCAGCAGTTTTTTCTCCAGCTCTTCCACGTTGTACTTTCTCTGAGAATAGCTGTTAAAGTAGTTTTTAGGTACAAAAAAACTGCTGCTTTCATCTGCCTTTTTCACAGCATTCATTACAGACTTTTCCTTAATGTAATTTTCAATTATCTTTTCCAAGAAACTAACAGGGCTTCGTATGTTCCGCCCTCTCATTTTTGATATGCATATCCTCATATCCTCATCTGTCAGCATATATCTCTGCTTAAGTTCCTTTATAACCTCACTGTCAAAATCATCTGACTGATTGACTGACTGATTTAAAGTTTGTCCGTCAGTCAGTCCGTCCCTGTCCATTTCCATATTATTTGACTGACTGACTGATGTAATCTTATGATGTAATCTACTGATGTAATCTATTGATATAGGGAGCTCGGGATTTACCATCTCGGGAGATGGACTTTCCCTATCTCCAGAGATGGACTTTCCCAATCTCGGGAGATTGGGATTCCCCATCTCCGGAGATTGACCCCCGTCCTTTTTCACTAAAATATCAGGATACAAAGCCTTTTCATTTTTTATCTCCGGCTTTATAAACTGAAGTTCTCCTTCCACTTCCTTGTGAGTGAGCTCGTCCAGCAGTCTGTCCACAAGTTCGTTGTTTCTTACATAGTAGGTTACATTTTTCTGCTTGTCTATAAAGCTGCAGTACAGCTTTTCTTCTCCGTTTTTGATAAAAAGTCTTCCTTCCTCCTGTGCTTTTAAAAACTCTGTCTTTGAATTGTACCTCACACCAATCCTATCAAAAGCAGTTCTAAACTCCTCTACAGAGAATCCCAGTTCTTCTACCCAGCTGTCGCCCGGAACATAAGAAGGATGGTCTGGTGCCGGCTCAAGAAATTTATAAAAGCTGTTGTAGTTGTATCTGTCAAACCAGTACTCCAGCTGCTCAAACAAGATTGCTGCAGTAACAGAGCCTGTTATCTTTCTGTATTCCGGATGATACGGTATTACCCTGCTTACTAAAGCAGCAGACCTATTTCTCCTCTCCATAAAAAACACCTCACCTGTTTTTTATAAGCCAATCAAGATTCTGTTCACCTTTCATAAAAGCCCGGCCTGTTTCTAAAATAAGCCTCCTGTCTATATTCTGACCTGCTGCTGTGCTTCCAGAAGCAATGCTCAGATTGTCTAGAGCTTTCATTGGATCCATCGGAATATTATTAAGCCTCACCTCAAAATGCAGGTGAGGCCCTGTAGAAATACCTGTACTTCCGACCAACGCTATCTTCTGTCCCTTTTTAACAATTTGTCCAAGCTTAACAAGCACCATTGAGCAGTGGGCATAGAGAGTTGAAACTCCGTCACTGTGGTCAATTATCACAGTATTGCCGTAACCTCCATAATAACCAGCTGTCCTTACAATACCATCAGCAGCTGCAACAATTTCGTCTCCCGCATTCGCTGCTATATCAATACCTGTATGCATTCTGTATGTCTTCAACACAGGATGAAACCTCATACCAAAAGGCGATGTTACTGTATGACTTGCAGGAACAGGCCACAGAAGCTTTCCTCCAGAAAGCTCAATGGTTTTAGCCTCTCCTTCATAACTGCCGTAAGAGCTTGTTTTAATTTCTCCTGCTATTACAGCATCAAGTTTGGAATAGTCCTCATAGAACTCCATCCCTTTTAAAGCCATATATGTGTGGGATTCATTTCCTTTTACCTCAGTCACTTCTTGATACTCAAACACATAGATCCCTTCATAAGTTCTTACCTGTGTGAGTAATTTAACCGGCACGTAAATGACCTCCTCCTTAGGATTTACGTTTCCATCTGCATCAACTTCAAATCCGGTCCTCACAATTTTTTCAGTATAATCCATATACTCAAATTCCGGCTTAAGGTCATCAGTTATTCTTTTAACCCTTTCCATATCAACATCTTTGCTCCATCCGTTTGCATACTCCTCAACTGCATAAACTATACCCCACGGCAGCTGAAAATTTTCTTCCTGCTTGTACTTTGACACAGCTTCCGGCTTAATGCTTTCAACATATTTTTTCACTTTTTCTTTTCCTTCAACTGTTTGTGAAGAAGCTGCACCAAATATAGAAAGAAGTATAAGTATTACCAGACCCATTATTATCAAGTAGGGCAAAAAAGTGAGGAGGACAGGCTTTACAGCTTTCCACAGGTATCTTGATATTATGTTTTTAACTCTGTTTCTAAGAATCATAACCAGGTTATCCATATACATCCTCACCTAAAGCATATTTTCATTCAAAATTTCATAAGATTTACGCCTGAAAAATTCCTGATAGGTTCCCAAAGGGGTTCTATCGGGAATTTTTCAGGACAAGTTAAACAAATGAATATATCCAAAAATCCAGTTCAAAAAGGACATAATTTCTCTGAAATAAGGTCTTACAACCATCTCTGCCTTAATTAAAAAGCTTACTGCTTTATCGAGCAGATAAAAAATCACCAGAAACCCTATAATGCCAAAACCACTTCCTTCATATGATTCCGCCTTTTGAAATATAGGCTCATCCCATTCTTCAGCAGCTTTTATCACTGCTGCTCTCTTAAGGTATTCTTCATAATCCTCTCTTTCATCCAGCATATTAAACCCTCCCATATATTCCGCTTTTAACGCCTAAAAAATCAGGCAGGGAATAAAGATTATACCCCTGCCTGATTTCAGAGCTTAAAAACCTTTTAAAGCCTCAGCTTCTCCATCTGAACGCATCTATATTTGATGTTAAAACTGACGGTGTAATGAATGAAACCGCATGGAAGCCGTATCTTCCAACCGCTCCTCCTATCCTTTTTCCTATTTCGATTCCTTTGTAGCCATATGCAGACCCTAAAATCATTCCTCCAGCTCTCCCCAGCGCTTCAGCCGCATCCCTTTCATTCAGTATTTTTTCCATTCCAACAGCCTGAGACAGTCCTCCAATAAAGCCGGCTCCGCTCTCCTTACCTCTGCTGTACGCATCTTTTATTAAAGCTCCTGCTGCAGCAGAAGGAGCGGCGATAACTTTACCTGTGAAGCCTCCGATATTTCTAAAGTGCTCTGTCACATCCACTCCCATTGTCCTTAAAGGAATAGAGGCTGCAGAACCTGCCAGTGCACCAACAACGCTTCCCACACTGGCAGCTTTCGCTCCTGCTTTAATCCCGAACGCAGCAGGTCCTGCTGCCGAAGATATAGTCGGTCCTGCTGAAGCGCTTCCTGAAGGTAAAGAAATTTTTGGTGGTGCAGCAGTCTTTGCAATATTTGCAAGCCCTACAAGTCCGGTAAGCCCCAAAGTTGCTGCTCCCGCCCACTTCTCTTCATTGACTCCCAGGAATTTAAGCCAGCCTTGAAGAAGGTCCCTTATCACATTTGCAGTGGGTATTAAGCATACCATCCCAAAAATCTGGGCCCACCATGAAGAAAAATCTGTAGAAACCCCGGCTTTTATGAGCACCAAATAAAGAGAAAGAACCAGCGCATGTGCTGCCTGCATAAAAGCATTTGAAGCAACTTCTCCCATTACAACTCCTATGCCTTCTTTTCTTCCCGATATTGTCCAGCTCCATGCCACAATTGGTGTCAGTATAAACATCGAGGTCAAAACAAATTTTCTTATCAGGTACAGGAAATTAAAGTAAAGGAGAATACCAATGTAGCCCAGTTTGACAATTGCTGTAGCAAGTACATTTCCTGTTTTTATATCATTTATGTCAAAAGTACTTCCTACTGCTCCCATACTCTGGGCAATACCGTGGAATAAGTCAACAAGAGCATTGTTTGCCTGAAACATGAGCCTTATAAAGTACGGCATAAAAAGTATTATGAAAAATGCATATATAACACTTGAAACACTCTGCATGAAGTTTATTCTTTTGGACGGATTGACACTGGATGTCATAAACCTGTATCCCTGGGCAGCTACTGCAATTAAAAGGAGCACCCACACAGCATCTCTTATTCTCCCATACCATGTCATCACAATATCCCACTCCTGTGGGCTGTAAGGTGCCAGCTCACCGTAGGATGTATTGAATATAAGCTCATCAAAACCTTTAAGTCCTAAAAGCTTAATCGCTTCATAAAGCCCGTTGATTGGTGCGGCAATGAGCTCTTCTATAAGGCTTCCCTGGTCTTCCTGCGGCTGCTGTGAACTTGAATTAGTAACAGAAGGTGTTTCAGCATAAGCAGCTGCACTGAGCAAAAACACAAAAAGTACAATTAAAACAAACAGTCTACTCATTTGGATTTGTCGATATGAGGCTTTTTTCATAATCACTTGCCACCACCTTAACGGCAGTCTTGTTCCTGACCACCAGAAATAAAGCTTCACCAACCCCGCAGGAGGTTAAAAACTCCCTTTCACCCTGTGACAGGTGAAACACCTCCTGCACTGAATCTATGTCGGTCGGTGCCTGCTTCATCAAAAATACTGCTGCTAAATTCGTTAAAACCGCTTTTCCCTCTGGCGAATTTGAAAATTCTACAAAGGACTGACTCGCAGCAGTAAGAGAAGTGTTTCTCTTTCTCGCCCTTCTTGACAAATTCTCCAGAAAATATGCCGTATCTTTGTACTTCATAAACATCCATGCCTCATCCACCACAACCCTTTTCTTCTGCTTCACATCCTTCTTCACAAACTTCTCCCACACCCAGTTTGTTATGACATACATGGCATATGTCCTTAAAAACTGGTCTTTTATGTCGAATATATCAAAATTAACAAGATATGCATCTTTCAACGAAACATTTGTCTGTCCATCAAATATGCCCAGGGTGCCGCCCCTCAAAAAAGGCTTCAAAACAGCAGCAATTCTTTCTCCTCTTGGATTTTTCTTAAGCCTTTCAACAAAGCTCGACAGGGTAGGCATTTCTTTTTTCTTCTTAAAGTAAAATGCCCCATCCTCCACAGCATTTTCTACATATAAAGAGCCCGGGTCTTTATTTATTCCTCTTGCCTCATACTCCTCCCTTACTGCTTCCTCAACAGCCGCTAATTCCTCTGCTGAAATCCTGTCCTTCATAACTCCTTCCACTATCATTCCAACCAAAGCCTTTATCTCGGCTATTTTTTGAATTATATCCACATACTTTGCTCCACTCTCATCTTCCTCTTCTTCAAGGTCAAAGGGATTAATTATATTTTCTGCATCTGTGCTTACCTTAACAATACTTCCTCCCATCTTCTGCACAAGACGGTTGTACTCCCTATCAGGGTCAACAAAAACTGTTTTTATACCTAAAAGCGCCCCTCTCATAGACAGAAGCTTAACCAAAAAAGACTTGCCTGCTCCGGAGGTTGCGAATATCCCCAGGTTGTAGTTTGTCATAAAAGGTGGACCTATGAAGTTGTCAAAAATTACAGGACTTCCAGTAAAAAGATTTACTCCAAGCGGTATCCCCTTCTTGTGGGAAAACTCTGGAGATGCAAAAGGAAAAAGTGATGCAGCAGCACCTGTATTAAAATTTCTTGAAAGATCTTCACAGTGATTTTCTAAAATCGGCACAAAGCTTTTAAAAGCTTCGCCCTGCCTCAGAAACATTCTTCTTGCTCTTATGCTTTTGCCTGCCAGAACCTCTTCCAGAATTTTTGAGCTCTTCTCGAGCTCTTCAAGCGAATCCGCAGAAACTGAAACAATGACTGTAACATAGTAGAGCTTATCTCTGTTCATCTGTATGTTTTCTCTCAGTCCTTCAAGGTCCTGCACCGCTTTTCTTAAAATCCCAAGCTCATATATACTGCCTTTCTGCTCATCCAGCATGTACTGAGACTGGTACTGAGTAATCTTTTTTGTGAGCTGGTTTACAGCATCTCTCGCATCAACAGGTGCAATGTGGACTGACACATCAACACTACCGAGAAGCTTCACATCCTCCAGCCACCCCACATAGACAGCCTGCGGGAAATCTAAGAGTGCATATAGTCTGAAAAACTTTTTACCCACCCTTAAATAGTCTTTTTCTATTAGGTAGCCGTCAGGTGAAATCATTTCCACAACCGTAGGGACTCTACTAAAAAGCGGTGATTCTTCCTTAACAGCTTTTTCTTTATCCTTTTTAAGCTTCAGCACTTAACCTGACCTCCTTTTTGTGCAGCTCTAAAGCCCCTGCTTTAATGAGTGTATTAACTTTAATATTTCCATCCCTGTTCAGCACAAAAAACATGAGCTCCAGAAGCTCATCAGTACCCAAAACTCTCGGCATGAGTCCGCATTTAGCAAGGCCTTCAGCAACCACATGCACTCTCCTCATTAATTCTCCTCTTGCTCTATTATATTCTCTTGAAGAATCGTCGTAAGGAACAATTACATAAGACTCTGTAGTAATGGTCTGCTTTGAAAAGTATCCAAGAAACTCCTCCAGCTCTCTCTCGTACTCTATCATTCCATCGGGAAGAAGCTGAAGCCTTTCTCTAAATTCCGCTACTGATTCAGAAACATCTACAGGCTTAATGACTGTAAAAAACTGCAGTGGAAAAGATAAAGAGAGAAGTAAGTTCATAAAAGCAGCTTCAAGGCCTTCCTGCTCTTCTTCCGAGAGAAGAGAAAAATTTACAGGGTCGGCTGTTACAACCGCCCTGTACCTATTGCCTTTTAAAATTAAAAGCCCATCTTTTATATCTTCAATGTCCAAAAAGTCTGCGCTGCTGCTCTTTTTAAAAAACATCATTTTCCACCTCCAATGAAGGGATACTCCTTTTGCGAAAGCAAAAATCTCAAATACATTACGGCATACTTATCTATTTCTATATCATCTTTTTTAAAAAAAGCCGTAAATGCTCCAACAGCTGAAAAAAGGCTCCAGAGAGTTACAGCAGCAAATAAATCTTTTGCAAAGAACCTTACAAAAAATACTGCTCCAATTCCAATTCCTGTAATAACAAATATCATCTGTCTAACCGAAAAACTTCCACCAAATATTTTTTCTTCTCTTTCTAACTGAATAGGCACCTCAAACATTCTCATTAAAGTCACTCCTTACTGGGGTTTAAACCCAAGTATTACACCTGCGAAAAATTTTGCACCAACAACCACTATACCTCCTAATATAGACCAGAAAAGCCCCATCATTGCTTCTGTTCTCCTGCTGGGGTTATGCCCTGAAGTATAAAACCTGTATCCATTTACTGCAATAAAAATTACTGCTACAACAATGCCTACATCCATTACGAAGTTTGCAATTTTCCACAAAAATGCACTTATTTGTGCCTCACCAACAGGTGTAATTCCATTCATAAGCCTACCTCCTCATCATTAAAAAATTTTATTTTAATCCCACTCTCTTCAGCAGTTTTAACCTCAAGCCTGCAGCCTTCACTGCTCTCCCAGTTACCGAATACCCATACTTCATCGCACTTTTTTAAAACATCCGTACACAGCTTCAGCACCTCCTTCCTATCCTCCTCCTTTCTGTCATCATAAAACTCGCTAAATGCATGGACAGGAGAAAACGGCACTACTTCTTTGAAGTTGTTTCTTATGAACCTAAAAATTTTATCAAACTTAACCCTATTTGCTGCAGGATTAGCGCTGTAAGGGTGACAGATATACACAAACTTACTCAATTTTGCACCTCCTTTGATATGCTTAAAATAAGTCCAATTAAGGCTCCCAAAACTATGCCAAAGAAAATGCCGGCTGCTAGGCCGGCGGTGTAAAGCATATTCAAGTTTTCATCTCCTTTCATAAAAATCCTCAATAAAACAGAAAAACTGGGCTTATTAAACACCCAGTTTTTTGCTCAGCTCTTTTATGCGGTTGTCATGATATACCGTCTTAACTGTTAGATTATTTACATCCATCTGAAGCATGTCAATTTTTCCACTTATCTCATCAAGTTTTTCATGCAAAAGCTGTCTGTCATCGAATAAAGCCCTTACTTTGTCGGTAATTTCGGTATCTATTTTTATTCCTAATTTTTTCACTTCTTCTTCTATATCTTCTATCTTTTCTTCTATTCCCGTTATTTTACCTTCTACTCCTGATATCTTTTTTTCTACTCCTGTTATTCTTTCCTCTATGGTGTTAAATCTTTTGGCAAATTCATCAAATTTATTGCTAAACTCAGTATAAACTTTTTCTAGCAAATAAAGGATTTTATCCTCATTCATAAGAAAGCCTCCAGTTCATTTTGCTTTCAGTACGCTTTTGCTTTTATTCTATGATATTTTTAAGGATAATTCAAGTCCTAATTTGGTAATTATTGCATAGTAAATTCCCATTATTTTAAATTTTTTAGAATATATGCCGATGTATATATACGTATAAAATAAAGTTAAATAGAAAGGAGACCTAAACGACATGAAAGAAAAAAGTTCTAAAATTTTTTGGTCTTTATTAATGTTTCTTGTTATTTTGTTCTATGCAGTATTAAATATGATGGTTGATTGGAGTAACTACTTGGTAGTCAACTTAATTTTATTTCTCATTTTAAAAAGTTATTTTCAATACAACCTTTATATTACAATTATATTGCTCATTTTCATTCAGGGCATTTATTTAATAGTATTTTTTATAACTTCCATCTTTTATTTTAACAGAATACATCTTTCAACAACCTTTATAATGAAAAGGAAGTTACTCCGAAAAGATTCATATAAAATCAATGCCTCAATCCATCCAATAACCTTTTTGTGTATCAAAAAACACGAAAAACAATTTAGGAACAAAATATCCAAATACAATAAACTAAGAAACAAAACGCTTTTCTTAACTAAAAATCAGTTTTTCTCTCAAATTATGGCCAAAGATTTTAATTTAGCAATACAAAAAGTTATAAAAATAATAGAGAAAAACAAAAATGTAAAAACTGTAACTTTTAAAACCCATGAAGTATATATAGATGAAATTCAAAGTTTAATTAAAAAACTAGTCAATGCAGGAATTCATGTACAGATGACAAAAATAAATGACAATGAATTTGTTAAATTTATTATTTATGTTCATACCAACTTTACTCAATATGAAATATATATAGAACAAAAAAAGTGTAATCGTCTGTATATAGAACCTTTTGCTTATCTATCCTTATGGCAATCAATTGCATATATTCTAAAACATCCGGAATCCTTATGGAGGCGTAGACCTGTTTATGAGGTACAGATTAAAAAAATCTTATGATAAGGAAAATAATAAAAGGTACTATAAAATACAAACCGGAAAATACCAAAAAATCCGTAACATTAATTATTTCAATCTCTTTTAAAGTAATTTTGTGCACTAGATAAGAAAATAGTTCCAATACAGGTTCAATTGTAAAAATTCCAATAAGGGAAATAGTTATATATGCAATAAATAAAAGTCCCATACCTTTTATAAAAGATAAATTTGAAATTATCACCTTGTAATCGACAAGAATAAACATTACATGAGATAAAATAAAAAGCCCAACTGAAATTAAAGCTATCATAAAGTCCCACATAGAATTACTAATTCTATTTAACATTTTATTCCTCCTAAATCTGCAAATTTTTAATATTCTAGTGCACTATACTCTAAACTGCTTCAAAACATTCTTATGTACATACGTCGACTTAGGAAGATCCGCCGGCCTTTTTCCAGCACTTTCGTTGAAGACAAGCCTTTCTTTTTCTTTGCTGTAGTCATAGTGAAGAATACATAATTTTATAAGAACATCATTGCTGAGTCTGCCTTTTCTTGAGAGTGACTGTACAGCTTCTCTATGGTCCTTTTGTAATAATTCATATTCTTCTTCATATTGCTCTCTCTTTTGTTTTTTATACTCATTTCTCCACTCTTTTGCTCTTTTTTCGTTTTCTTTTTTGCGCCGCTCTTTTTCCTGATGATATTCTGGGAATTGTCTTAATATTTTTGTAACAGCTGGTTGAGAAATACCAAGCTGCTGTGCTATTTCTACTAACTTAAATCCTTCAAGATATAGTTCAAGGGCTTTAGTTTTTTTATCCATAATTCCACTCCTTAGGTTATATTTTTTGTTCCGTATTTTAGGCATAGTTCTCCTATATACTAGGTTTTTATCATTAATTTCCAGCCTTCATCGGCTTTTTCTATTCTAATTTGTGCTACCTTCATAAGAGCTTCAGCTACTTTGAATAGGAGGTCTTTATTTTTTATTGGTTTAAACTCGTGCCACATTACCTTTTTCCTCCTATTGCCACTACTTTGTTGGTGCCTTTTTCTTCTTCAAACTTCTTCTTCATCCATTCTTCTAAGCCTCGCCTAGGGATGATTATTTTTCTGCCGTGTATTTTTATAGCAGGAAAATCTTTGTGCTTTGCAAGCTCATACATATAGCTTTTGCTCACTCCTAATACTTTTGCTGCTTCATCTATTGTATAAGCATCAAGTAAAGATAAAGGCTTTTGTTCTTCTTTATCTTTTTCTGCAGTGTTGAGAAGCTGCATGATTTGCGCTATAACGTCCGTAATGTCAACTTCAAATTTTATGGTTATTCTGTTATCCATGATTTTTTACCTCCTTATGTAAAACTGGAAGAAATAAGGGTATAATAAAGGTATGAAATCAGTCGTATTGTTTTAGTTATTAGAAAAAATTTCTTTAAGGTCTATATCTAGACCACTTTTTATAAGTCCCGTAATAAATTTAGCGCCAGGATTTCTATTCCCTTTAAATACCCTATAAACCGTTGTATAATCTACTCCAATTAGTTCTGCTAATTTAGATTCAGAAATCTTGTTTTGTTCCATATATTTTTTTAAATAATCAAGGTTAATTACTTTCTTCATAGCTAACACCTCAATTACCAGCGAGCAATATTGCCATCTGGTAATAGTATAGCACAATGTTTTGCCACTTGTCAATACTTTTTAAAAAATTTTTCTCCTCTTTATTGCCTTTAGGCAATATATATTATAAAATTCAAGTAGATGGGTGGTGAATGGCTTTGACAATTGGGGAGTATATAAAGAAAATTCGAGAAGAGAAAAACCTCTCTTTAAACCAATTAGCACTGTATTCGGGAGTAAGTGCAGCACATTTATCCAGAATAGAAAGGGGACTTAGAGAACCATCCCCCGAAGTACTAAGAAAGATTGCAGCAGCATTGAAAGTATCATATGAGGAGCTAATGAAAGTAGCTGGATATTTAGATGAAAAACCAACTGTTACTCCCGTTGCCGATTTAGAAACTAGACAGGTAGAAAATCAAGAATGGCAGCCGCAGCTTACAGAAAAGGATAAAAAGGACATTGCTAAGACTCTGGAAGAGTGGATGAAAGACCTCACAAGTGCGGAAGGGCTGGCCTTTTTTAACGGTGAGCCGGTTGATGAAGAAACTAAGGAATACCTTAAAGATTCTTTTGAGATGATTCTAAAACATGCTAGGTTAATGAACAAGAAAAAATATACTCCTAAGAAGTATAGAAGGTGATACGATTGTTAATGTATACCAAAGATGAAATACAAAAGATAACAAAAAAACTTATTAAAAGAACTAACTCTGCTAACCCCTTTCGTATAGCAGAAAATCTAAACGTTAATGTTATAGAGTGCGAGTTAGGCAGTATTTTAGGATACTACAAGTACTACAAGCGGAATAAGTACATAGTAATTAATCAAAATCTTGACGAAGCAATGAAGCTGATTGTCTGCTCTCATGAGCTCGGGCATGCAGTTTTACATGCTCGGGTCAACACTCCATATCTGACTAAATTTACACTTTTTTCTGAAAGTAAAATTGAAAGAGATGCTAATATATTCGCCATGTATATTTTACAGCATTTAGGTAAGTGGAATTACTATGTATTTATCAACATTCTAAAACTTCCTGAGACAATAATAGAATTGAACCGGGAGGCATTACCATGAGAGGACATATCACAAAGCGAGGTTCAAAATGGAGTATTGTTGTCGATGTAGGGCGTGATGAAAACGGCAAAAGGAAGCAAAAGCGTTTTTCGGGCTTTAAAACAAAAAAAGAGGCTGAAAAAGCCCTGCAGGAAATTCTTTATAAACTTGAAAAAGGAGAATTATTTCTGTCTAAACTTACTCTTGGAGAATTTTTAGATGAATGGTATAAAGAACACTGTTTGCCTAAATTAGCTCCAAAAACATTAAAATCCTATAGAGAACTTATCGATTTATATTTTAAGCCTCATTTGGGCAGTATTGAATTGGCTAGTTTAAAACCTCTGGAAATTCAAAAGTATTACAATAAGCTTAAAGAACTAGGTTTGTCCAATACAACTATTAATTATCACCACAGGGTTTTAAAATCAGCATTAAACCGTGCTGTCAAATGGCAGTATATATCTAGAAATCCATGTGACTATGTAGAACCGCCATCAAAGGATAAGAAAGAGATGCTTGTATGGAGTAATGCTGATGCATACAAAGCAGAAGAAATATTTAAAGATTCCCCAATTTATATACATTTGATTCTTGCATTATACGAAGGGCTGAGAATAGGTGAAATTTGTGGGCTGAAATGGGAAGATATTGATTTTGAAAAAGGAGAAATGACAATAAGGAGGCAGGCACAAATTGTAAAAGGAGAATTAATCTTTAGAGAACCTAAGACAGAAACAAGTGTAAGGAGAATACCTCTAATAGAAAAGGTAATTAAAGCATTAAAAGAAGAAAAAAAGAAGCAAATAGAAAATAAATTGATGTTGGGAGACAAATATATAAAAGAATATGAAGGATACGTAAGTGTATGGGAAGATGGAAGATTTAAAGATCCTGGTTATGTAAGCAAGAAATTTCATAAAGTGCTTTTACAAAATCCTGAACTACCGATGATAAGATTTCACGATTTAAGACATTCCTGTGCAAGTCTTTTAGTCCAAGCAGGTGTACCTATGAAGATTATTTCTAAAATACTTGGCCATTCACAAATTGGTATAACCATGGACTTTTATGCAAATATCACTATTGAGGCAGAAAAAGAGGCATTCAAAAAATTTGAAGATTTTTTAAACAAAAAACCCAGGTAACTACATATTTTACCTGAGCCCTTATTTGTTAATTGTTTTTAAGTGTTTTTAAATTAATTTATTTTTTTGTGACCAAAATGTGACCAAATTCATTTTTGAAGTTAAAAAAATGGAGCTGGCGAAAGGACTCGAACCTTCAACCTGCTGATTACAAGTCAGCTGCTCTGCCTATTGAGCTACGCCAGCACCTTTATTAGATATCCAATTGCCCTGACATTTATATATTATACTTAGAGCAACAGTATATGTCAAGCTTTTTTAAAAAAATTTTTTGCAAAAGAGCCTAAATCATTTCATCAAAAATCCCCTAAAACAATAGTTTGATTTCTTTCTGGTCCCACAGATATTATTGCTGCTTTAATGCCTATCAATTCTTCAATTCTTCTTATATATTTTTGAGCATTATAAGGTAAGTCGTCAAAAGTTTTTGCTCCTTGTATATCTTCTTCCCACCCGTCAAATTCTTCATATACAGGTTCACATTGAGCCAAGTCCTCAAGACTTGCGGGAAAATCTGTTATTATTCTTCCATTAAATTTATATCCTGTACAAATTTTTATTTTTTTAAGCCCTGTCAGGGTATCAAGTTTTGTCAAAGCAAAATGTGTTATACCAGATACTCTTACAGAGTATTTAAGAATCACAGCATCTAGCCAGCCACATCTTCTGGCTCTTCCTGTTGTAGTGCCGTATTCATGGCCTTTTTCTCTTAAAAATTCACCATTTTCATCAAAAAGCTCTGTAGGAAATGGGCCTTTGCCGACCCTCGTAGTATACGCCTTCACAACTCCTATAACTTCATCAATCATCGTGGGTCCTATAGCAGCCCCTACTGTTACACCGCCTGCTATAGGATGGGAAGCAGTAACATAAGGATAGGTACCCAAATCTAAATCGAGAAGTGTCCCTTGTGCTCCTTCAAATAAAACCTTTTTGCCACTTTTTATTAAATCGTATAAAAGCACCGTTGTATCAGTAACAAAGGGTTTTATTTTTTCAGCATACTCCAGGTATTTCCTGTACATTTCTTCAAAGTCAAATCCCTCTGCTCCATATAGCTCCTTAAAAAGCTTGTTTTTCTTTTCCACATTTCTTCTAAGTTTTTCTTCAAAAACTTTGGGTTTTAGAAGGTCACAAACCCTTATGCCTATTCTCTCTGACTTATCCATGTAACAAGGACCAATTCCTCTTTTTGTTGTCCCTAAGTCGTTTTTCCCTTTTGAAATCTCTTCAAGTTCATCTTGCTTTATGTGATAAGGAAAAACGATATGGGCTCTATCGCTTATTTTTAAATTATCTACGCTAATTCCCTGTTTTTGTAAATTATCTATCTCTTCAATCAAAGATGCAGGGTCAATTACTACGCCATTACCTATTATGCAAATTTTCCCAGGGTACAATATCCCAGATGGAATTAAATGAAGTTTATACTGGATACCCTCTTTTTCAACAGTGTGCCCCGCGTTGTTTCCTCCTTGGTATCTTACAACTACATCTGCCTTTTCCGCAAGGTAATCAGTAATTTTCCCTTTCCCTTCATCTCCCCATTGGGTACCAACTATAACTAATGTTGACATAATTATTCTCCTTCCTTATTTAACTCTTTCCAATATTTCTCTTGCAACTACAACGCCAGATACAGAGGCTTGTGCTAATCCTCTTGTAATACCTGCTCCATCTCCCGCCGCAAATAGATTTTGAATTTGCGTTTCAAATTTGTCAGTAAGTTTTACACGTGAGGAATAAAACTTTACCTCAACACCGTATAAAAGCGTATGTTTAGAGTATACCCCTGGAGATACTTTGTCCAAAGCTTGCAACATCTCAATTATTGACTGCAAAAATCTATAAGGTAACACTAAGCTTAAATCTCCTGGCGTTGCATCTTTCAAAGTTGGTTCCACAAGACCTCTCTTAATCCTTTCTGGAGTAGAACGTCTTCCCGCCAGTAAGTCCCCTAATCTTTGCACTATCACTCCATCTCCTAACATATTTGCAAGTTCTGCTATATAACGTCCATATTCTATGGGTCTATTAAAAGGATGGGTAAATTCTTTGCTAACAAGTATTGCAAAATTTGTATTATCTGTTTTTATATCTTTGTAGCTATGTCCGTTTACTGTTTTAATTCCGTTATTATTTTCTATCACAACTTTACCATAAGGATTCATACAAAAAGTCCTTACCCTATCATCAAATGACTTAGAATAATATATAAATTTCGATTCGTATATTTCCTTTGTTATATCTTCCATAACAACAGCAGGAATTTCTACTCGCACTCCTATATCGACAGCGTTATTCTTTGTTTCTAGTCCTAGCCTGTCAGCTTCTCTTTTGAACCATTCAGCCCCTTCTCTTCCAGGTACAACAACTATATATTTCCCGTAATATTCTTCTCCTTTTTCTGTAATTACTCCTTTTGCCTTACCATTTTCTACAATTATCTCAGCAACAGATGTCTCTGTTTTTATCTCCATCTTTTGCCCAATATAATCTCTCATGTCTTTTATAATGTCAAAGCATTTTTCTGTACCTAAATGTTTTATCACTGCAGGAATTAATTTTAAATCTGCAGCTTGAGCTCTTTTTTCTATTTCTCTGATTTTTTCTCTATCTGTACCGTGAACTTCTGTTGTCCCTCCAAATTTTACGTATATACTATCAACATAATTTATAAGATCATTAAGCTGCGACTTAGGCATGTATTCATCTAAAACTCCGCCAAACTCTGACGTTAAAGTCAGTTTCCCATCACTAAATGCCCCTGCGCCCCCTATTCCAGAAGTAATAGCGCAGGGTTTACAATTAGCACACTTTGAACCATAGGCATTAATAGGGCAAATTCTTTTTTGTATATCTTTCCCTTTTTCTAACAATAATATATCTAATCCATCTTTCTTACTAATTAGTTCTAATGCGGTAAAAAGTCCCGCAGGTCCTCCTCCAACAATAATAACATCATATACTCTCATAAAGATAACCCCTTTTACTTAGTATTGAAAAGTAAAAACCCGTAATATATATTACCAGAAAAAAAAGCACAAATCAATTAAAATGCGAATTTTATTTTTGAAATTATATTAAAAGTTCGCTTTTGTCCACAAAAATTTTTATTATAATCTTATAAAACAATAAAAAATAAAAGACAGGCTTTTTTAGCACTGTCTTAGTTTCATTTTATACTGAGACAACAAGTTTTGATAATATATTTTCAAGGGCAGTAACTGACTTTAACAGATTTTCCGAACTTTCTTTTATCTCCTCTATAAACTTCATGTGCTCTTCTGTAGATGCAGCAACTTCTTCGGTGGAAGCAGCAGTCTCTTCTGACACTGCTGTAATATTTGCTATAGATCCTATTATTTCATCTTTATACCTTGCAAGTTCCATCATCGCATTATTCAACATATGTATATTTTCAGTAATAGTATCTATTGAACTCTTGATCTCATTAAAAGCAGCATATGTAGTTTCCACTTGATGTGCCTGGTCATCCGCAATTTCTTTTACCAGATTTGCTTTTTCAACTGTCTTGTCTGTCTTTTGCTCTATTTCACTTATAATCTTGGCTATTTCACTGGCAGCTTGTCTCGATTGCTCTGCTAAATTTCGAACTTCTTCTGCGACGACTGCAAATCCACGACCAGCCTCACCAGCTCTTGCTGCTTCAATAGCAGCATTTAAGGCAAGCAAATTGGTCTGGTCTGCAATTCCCGTTATCACTTCTATAATCTTTTCAATATGGTGGGAATTTGCTTGCAATTCATTTATCGCACTAACAACTTCGTCAATTGACTCTTTTGTAACATCCGTTTTTTCTTTCAAAGAATTTACTGTGTGCATGCCATTTTGACTAAGCTTATCAGCATTTATAGTAGACTCTTCTACGGCTTTGAAAAATTTAGCAGAATCATCAATACTATTCCCAATATTCTGCACCATATCGGCCGCATTAGAAGTATCTTTTGCTTGTTCAGAAGCTCCATTTGCAATCTCTTCCACTGCCTTAGAAATTTGTTCAAAAGTCATATTCCCTTGTTCGATCGATCTAAAAAGGGCATTCGCTGTATCTTTAGTGGTTTGAGCAAAAGTAGAGACGTCTTTTAAAATTGCTCTAACATTTTCCATCGTCCTATTAAAAGTCATTATTAATGTACCAATCTCATCTTTTCTCTTTAAATCTACATTGGCTGTAAAATCTCCTTCTTGTGCTCTCTTAAGTTCTTCAATTAATTTTTTAATAGGTCTTGTAATATTTAATGAAATAATTACTGATAAAATTAATGACAAAGCAAAACTAACACTTGCTACTGTAATAAAGACATGCATTACTTTATCATCAACCGCGAAATAATAAATAGCCCCCACCGGTATGGCTGCTACTATAAGAAATGAAATAATGAGCCGCCAAAATATGCTTCTCATACATGTTCCCCCTTTTATAGATTATGTTTTCATCCCACCCTGCTACTTCAAGACTTTATCTACTAATAAATTTAAGGATGTATTCAAACAATATTCCCCCAAGGTAAATTCCTATAATGCCAGCTATTCCTGGTAATACATTCGGAGCAGGGAGTGGCAATTTTAAAGATGAAAAAATTAATCCTACAATCATTCCCGTAACTAATGCCAGCAACGTCTCTTTCACATTAACACCTCACTTTATTTTTATCGGTATTTTTATTATTTACTTTAACCAATTTTATATTATATCACAATTTTTTGTTATTTGTCAGACGTCTAATCACTTTTTAGAAAAATAAGATGTATACAGCATTAATGAATCGACCTCTTTTGCAATTTACCTCCTAAAACATCGTAGACATCATGTATGGTAACAAAGGCTCCTTCGTCATGTTCTTTCACAATCATTTTTAACTTAGCAATCTCCAAACGGCTAACTATAGCATATAAAATTCCTTTTGTTCCTTTAGTATAACCACCCTTCCCTTCCCAAAATGTAACACTTCGTCCTAAACGGGCTATTATAGTTTCCGCAATCTCATCTGCTTTCTCAGTAACTATCATAACAGCTTTCGCTTCATCTAAACCCTCTATAGTCAAATCAATGACCTTAAAAGCAATAAAATAAGTGATGAGAGAATACATAGCTCTATCCCAAGTAAAAACTATTCCAGCACTTCCCAAAATAAAAATATTGAAAAATAATACAATTTCTCCTACAGAAAAACCACTCCATTCTGAAATTACCACTGCCACAATTTCTGTTCCATCCATTGAACCTCCATATCTTATTACAAGCCCTACTCCAATTCCCAAAATGATACCTCCAAAAACAGAAGCCAGCAAAGTATCACTTGTAAGAGGAGGGATTTTCTCCAAAAAAGTTACTCCTATAGAAAGAATCGTAACAGCAAAAAAAGTAGAAATCACAAAGCTCTTACCTATTTGCTTATAACCAAAAATCAAAAAAGGAATATTTAATAGAAAAATAAAAGCTCCAAGAGGTAACTTTGTTAAATAACTTAACATGATAGAAATACCAGTTATACCACCATCAATTATATTATTAGGTACTAGAAATATTTCTAATGCTACTGCCGCAAGAAAAGCTCCTACAAAAATAAAAACATAATTTTCAAGCTTTTTCATACTCCACCTCCAAAGTTTATTCCCAATTTCAATTATAGGTAATAACATAGTTGCTGTAAACCTCTTGAATATCCTAGATCCCCGATTAAGTTGAAATTTTTAACATATAAAAATGCCTTACCATGAATATAGGTAAGACATTTTTGATCGTTATTTTTCTCTTTGTGCTACTGTCGCTGCTTGTTGAAGAGGATCCCATACCGAGTTATACGGAGGCGCATAAGCAAGGTCTAAGGCCTGAAGGTCATCAATTGTCATACCGTGGAAAAGAGCTGTAGCGAGAACATCAATTCGCTTGTCTACCCCAGCACCTCCTGCAATTTGTCCTCCTAAAAGCTTGCGGTTGTCTTTATTAAAGTGGAGACGAATAGTCAAAACTTCATCTTCCCAAGGATAATAATGACTTATAGGTCTTGCCTTAATAGAAACAGTCTGATATGGAAGACCTAAAGCTTGGCATTCCCTTTCCCCTAAACCGCTTCTTGCAATCGTCCTATCAAAAACTTTCACGATCGCTGTACCGACAATACCTGCAAATTTTGCATCTCCGCCCGCCATGTTAATTCCAGCAATTCGTCCTTGTTTATTAGCCGTAGTCCCCAAAGGCACATAATCCGGCGCATTTTTTATGCGATGAAAATGGGTAGCACAGTCCCCTGCGGCAAAAATATCTGGAATATTTGTTTGTAGGCGTTCATTTACAAGAATCGCATTTCGAGGACCTAGCTCTATACCAGCCTCTCTGGCAAGCTCACTAACTGGGCGAACTCCTATAGAAATAATGACTAAATCGGCTGGGAAAGAACCATTTTTTGTCACAACAGCCCGTACGCCTTTTTCATCCCCTTCTAACCCCACAACTTCTTCATTTAAATGAATTTCTACCCCATGCCTTTTAAGAGCATCCTGTGCAATTTCAGCAATAGGAGCATCAAAAGTCGGAATAAGCTGAGGAGCTAAATCCAAAACAGTCACTTTAAACCCTCTATTATGTAAGGCTTCTGCTGTTTCTAAACCAATATATCCCCCACCAATTACCACCGCTTTATTAGGAGTATGAGTTTCAAGCCAAGACAAAAGTTTTTCCGCATCTCCCATTGCCTTCAAAGTAAAAACTCCAGGCAAATTTTTACCTTCCCATGGCGGTACAATCGCTGCACTTCCTGTCCCAATTAAAATCACATCATAAGGCACTGTAATTTCATCTTTTTCTTCCCGGCGATATACACAAATCTGCTTCTTTTGAGGTATAATCTGTGTAACCTCATGATAAAGCTTTACATCGATATTATAGCGAGTGTAAAACTCTTCAGCTGTTCGGGCAATAAGCTTTTTCTTCTCAGGTACTACTCCCCCCACCCAGTAGGGAAGGCCACATTGAGCATAAGAAATGACTCCCTCTTTTTCAAAAACAAGAATTTCTCCTTCAGGGTCCTGTCTTCTAATTTGAGAAGCTGCACTCATTCCAGCAGCATCGCCACCAACAATTACATATCGTCTGGGCATGTTTCTTCCTCCTTTTTGTACTTATGTACACATCTTCATTATACTCTGCTACTTTATATTTTTCAAACTCTTTAAAATTCTAAAAAATTTATATTTCAATCCTTCTTTTCTTATTTAATTTATTCCCTTTGACAACATCTCAATCTTTTTCAAGACTCTTTCCTTTTCTTTCCCTTCCAGAATAATTGGTTTAAAATCATTTCTATCCTTTTGAGAAGAAACAGAGATAGGTATTATATCCTCTTCAATATCTATTATCTCTCCTTTATCATTAAGAATAAAGGTTTGCTGAAATATCAAAGAATCTTTGTCTTTAGGATTTCTATTCCCCCCAAAAGAAAAATTGCCAAGAGAATAGGCAATATACCTATTTTTATACTTTTCTATCCCTTGTATCACATGAGGATGATGACCTATCACAAGGTCTACTCCTTCATCTATTACAAAATGGCCTAAATCTTTCTGGATTTTGTTTGGATAATACTGATTCTCCTCTCCCCAGTGAAAACTAACAACCAAAATATTGACATTAGGTCTCAATTCTATAATATCCCTTTTAATTTGATTTTTAGTCTCCATAGTATTGTCAAAACCTGTATAACCAAGCACTCCAATTTTTATCCCTTTTATATTAGTAACGTATTTATACCCATATCCAAAATACCCAATTCCCTCTTTCTTTAATGCTCTTATTGTATCTTCAAAACCCTCTCTCAAATAATCAAAAGTATGATTATTTGCCAAATTTACAACTTCTATACTCCCTTCTTTTAAAATCCGCGCATAAGAAGGTTCTCCCTTAAAAGCATATTCCTTATTAGCTTTTTTCGTTGCAGTAGTAAAAGTTGTCTCCAAATTTGCAATCGTCAAATCGTCCTTATCTAAAATGTTTTTGACGTTTTCAAAAAAATATCCATAGTCATAATTATGCTTTTTTAACTCTTCATCAAAGGTACCAAATTTACCATAGGACTCATCAGAGCCTAAAGCACAATCCCCTACTGCACTTATAACTATTTTTGTATAATTATCCTCTTTATGAACATCCTCTTGAGGAAGACTTTGTGGCTTTTTTTCCACAATAAATTCCTTTAAGAGAGTTTCTGAAATCCCCAGATTTACTGCCTTCAATGGAATAGCAGTTATTGCCATTATGAGAAAAACAAAAACTAAAATTTTAGTCACCGTTTTTCCTTTCATATCCACTGCCCTCTTCTTAACATTCTGTAACAATTTTACACATTCACATAAAATAAATCAATACAAAAAAAGAAACCACTTATTGTGGTCTCCTTAAAAAATTAATCTTCCAAACCCAAAGTCTTTGCAAACTCCTCTTTCGCCTTTTCTAAGAGAGATTTCGCTTCTTCTAAACTTTCCATATTCATAACCATAAAGTAAAACTTCACTTTCGGCTCTGTCCCTGAAGGCCTTGCATAGACCAAAAGCCTATCCCCAAACTCCATCTTTAAAACATCCGAAGGAGGAATTTGCCCATGTCCTTTTAAATAATCTATCATCCCTGTCAGTTTATGTCCCGCAAGACTTTCAATGGGATTTTCTCTCAACCTTTTCATTATTCTCCTTATCTTTTCTACTCCTGCTTCTCCTTCATACACAGGAGAAAGCTGCCCTTCAAGATAATACCCGTATTTTTTATAAATCTTTTCTAAAGCGTCCACCAAAGTCATGCCCTCTTGCTTGTAATAAGCTGCCATTTCACAAGTTACCATTATTGGAGTCCCAGAATCTTTATCGTAAACAAAATCACCTATATTGTATCCATAGCTTTCCTCATAAGCAAAAAATACAGTTTTGCTTTCGGCTCTTAACCTGTCAGCCTCATTGCAAATCCACTTGAATCCAGTCAAAACTTCAGAAACCTCAACCCCGTGGGCTTTTGCAATTTTAGCAAAGAGCTTGGAAGACACAATAGACTCTATCACAGCCGGATTTTTTGGCATGCCCTTTCGAGAATACATCGTAAGAAGAAAATTTAAAAGCAAAATGCCCATCTGATTTCCATCTATTCTCACATAATCTCCTCTATGCTTTACCAAAACTCCCATCCTATCTGCGTCCGGGTCTGAAGCCACAACTATATCCGCATCAATGCTTCTTGCATCTTTCAAAGCAAGCTCAAAGGCCTCATCAAACTCCGGATTAGGGTAGCTCACTGTAGGAAAGCCTCCATCCGGTATCTGCTGTTCTTTTTGAATATATACATCAAACCCTACTTTCTCAAGTAGCGGCGGGACAATTTTAATACCTGTCCCATGGAGAGGAGTATACACTATCTTTAAATCCTTTGAAGAAATGCCAAAAGAATAAGAAAGGGCTTTTTCAAAATATGCAGAGTCCACCTCTTTCCCTACCATGACCACAAAACCCTTATCTTTAGCCTCATCAAAAGATATCCTTTTTACATCCGCAAAAGACAGTTTCTCGTATTCCTCTATAATGCCTTTATCATGAGGTGGAATAATCTGGGCGCCATTTGACCAATATACCTTGTATCCATTGTATTCCGGAGGATTGTGGCTCGCTGTTATCATTATACCAGCTGTAGCCTTTAAAAACCTGACAGCAAAAGACAAAAGAGGTGTGGGTCTAAAATCGTCAAAAAGATACACCTTTATCCCATTTGCTGCAAGTATTTGAGCAGCTTCTTCAGCAAATTCCCTTGAAAATCTTCTCGTATCATAAGAAATAGCTACACTTTTTTCTCCCTCTACAGTCTTATTTATGTAATTAGCAAGGGCTTGTGTCGCTTTACCCACCGTATAGAAATTCATTCTATTTGCCCCAAGCCCCATAATGCCTCTTAACCCAGCAGTTCCAAACTCCAAATCCATAAAGAAGGCATCCTGTATTTCAGATTCATTCATTTTCTTTAAAACTTCTTTATCCTTCTCTGAAATTGAAGGGTCATCTAACCATGCCTGATATCTCTCCATTGTTTCCTTATCCATCCACAACCACGCCTCTCTATAATGTTTTCTCTTTAAAAAAATATAAATTTCTTTTCTTCTTGCAGATTTGTAGCTTTACTTTCATAGCCTAATTAATACAATAGTTCTTTAATATTTGTTAAGTGTTTCCTATACATTTTTATTTTAACTTATTTAATTTAAAGTGTCTATATTATTTATTCGCAATAAAAAACCAATTTCAATTCCACTATGGTTATATTAAATCAGAAGCAGCAGGGAAAAAGTATGTATTATTCAGTTTTAATTAAAAAGTTGACTGAGCTAAGGCAAATTGAGTGGAATAACACACATTGGCTTATTAAAAAGAAGCTAATATTAGAAGCAAGAAAAGAAAAGGAGTCGTATCGTGAAAAATATCACGTTGCAAAGCATGGATATACATTTGATGAGATGATACCAAGAAATCAAAAAGAAATTAAAGAAGAACATATAACAAAATATAAAAAATTCTTGTTGCAAACCAAGAAAAATGATGATAAGATATATACATTTAGAGACCCACATCGTGGAAATATTTGCTGTGCATTCGTAAAATATGAAAAACGCAAGGTGAATTTAACTTTGTTTAACGAGCATGTGAATAAGGATGCAAGTGGTTGGTCATTCGAGGATAAAGAAGATTGGGCAAAGTATTTGTAAAACAGCCATATATTCGAATTTTGTGAGGTGAGAATATGAGCATACTTGAACAAGCTAAAATGGAAGCTGAAAGTCTTGATATTTTTGAAGAGGAAGAACCTGATTATTTTGCAGTAAGTTATTTATTGAACATCCTCGATATTCTTCAAGAAAAACAGCTAATCAAGACACCCGAAGGCAAAGAATTACAAGAAAAAGTTTTAAAATATGCTGATAAACTTGCGCCTTTTGTAAAAGGCCCGCCAAATGGTGAAACAGGTTGGTGGTGGCATATGGATAAAGTTGCAAAAGGCGAGTTGAAACCCCAAATTTAACCATCTAACCGAGCAGGTTGAGGTGGTACTAATGGGCAAACACCTTTATTTCTGTCGCTAATTCTCTTATTGGAACACTATCGATCTTGTAATCATCTAAAAACTCCTCTATTGTATCATATTCTTTTTCCGTCTCTGGTTTATTGTACTCGCAAATATAAATCTTGTCATAGTACAGAAGTGAATAATCTTTACCCTTATACTCAAACTCAATCTCGCCTATTCTTTCTATATCCTCAATAAACTCATTTAAATCCTTATAAGTATCATACATCATTCTTCATCACTCCAAATATCCTTGATTTTTTCTTTTTCTACTTCAGTTAATGGCCTGAATTCCCTTTGTCTTTCGCCATTCCCCAATCATGTGCATGAGGGACAATAGGATGTGCTTTGGAATGACCGTGATCCGTTAAATCGATATCCACTTTTACATTACCTTCTTCGTTGTAAAATCTTCTGTGGGTTATTTTGTCCTGTTTGGGATTTAACAAATCTATAACTGCATTAGGGAAAATTTTCACACTTTCATTTGTTGTGCCTTTGATGGTAATTATATATTCCACTTTCCTCATCAATTTTCACTATGTTATTTATATTCAAGTTTTTAAGGTATTTATTAAGCCCATTCAAATTTCGATGTATTTCTACAAGTTGTTGTATGTGTTTTCCCTCGTCAAAAGGCATTATCCTTCACTACCTTTTTACCTGCGGAGGCTGTATGTTCGGTTTAAAGATAAGCGGTATTTATGCATTTACGTCAGCTACAATTTTCATAAGTTCTCCCTGTAATGCTACTTCATCAAATTGGAATATATGTTTTAATGCTGTCTCTTTAGTTACTAAACCATTTTGTGCTAATAAAGTATTAAATTCTAGCCATCTCATCATCTGGTAAACCATTATTTCAACTTATTGATATATTGTCTAATTTAATTGGATTTGGCATTAATTGTGCTGCCTCCAATTCATGCAAGTTTTAAACCTTCTTTACCACTGGATCAAAGCGTCGGACTCTATTAGCTTTGGTAAGAGGTGCCATCATAAGCCTTCTTAAGGCCGAACCAGACTCAGCTAATCTAGGTTTTAATTTTTTTCCACCTCCTTGAAAAATCCATCCCCACCGTCTTAGGGTCTTGCTCTAAAGCTGTATCTAATCCATACATATTTTGACCCGCATCTGATCCAGAATACTTGAAATCTGTACTATTCTAATCTCAATCTCTGTTTCAAGTCCACTATGATTAGATTAAATTCCACTTCAACCTTGTTCGGTCGGGTGGTTTAGTGTTTATCTAATTGCCAAATTACTTCGCTAATTTTATCTTCTTCGATTGTTTCGAACTCACCATCATCAAATTCAATTTCATATGCTCTGGGCAAATCCTTTGTGTCAAACACATGAACTACAGTTCCTTCACGCCCATCCTTTAATTTTACAACATCTAACTCATCTATTTCCATATTATCACCTCAATCCACATAAATTGTTATTAATCGGTTTCAATTTCACTATGGTTAGATTAAATCTTTGCCTGTCGAATCTAACAGGCAATAATAGGTATGGTTTCAATTCCACTATGGTTAGATTAAATCGGACAAAATTTATGAGTTTTCTTCTGAGGATATTATGTTTCAATTCCACTATGGTTAGATTAAATCCCGTTTTGGCTTAAATATTTGTTTTCAGCATCAAACAGTTTCAATTCCACTATGGTTAGATTAAATCGTATTA